>NZ_LCWL01000149.1:0-24737 GCF_001441695.1 Alishewanella sp. WH16-1
ACCGGAGTGCTGTGGATAAGTCAGGGGTGGGGTTCGATGTGGACGATAAGCTGCACGTTTTGGCTGGCGAGTTGTTGTTCGGCTTGATCGGCCAGTTGATGCGCGCGTTCGACGCTCCAGTGGCCTGGTACCAACAAATCGGCTTGGGCGAAGGCCTGGGTTGCTGCAGTACGGGTACGCAGATTAGTAAACTGCACCTCAGGCCCGCCAATGTCTGCCAAACTGAGGTTGATTTGCGCGATCCGCTCCGCCGGTAGGGCGTTATCCATCAGACCGTTAATGGCTTTATGTAAAATGCGGCCGCCTTCACACAGAATGTGCAGGGCAACCAGAATGGCAACCAAAGGGTCGAGCCAGTTTTTTTCAAATATCACTGCCAGTGCAACACCGAGCACCACACCTGCGGTGGTCCAGACATCAGTAAGCAAATGTTTGCCATCGCCTTCCAGCGCGGGTGAGTGCCAGTCTTTACCGCCACGGATCAGCAATAAACCAACGGCGAGGTTCAGTAAACTGGCCAAGACCGTTAAAATGGTACCGAGACCAAGGGCGTTGATAGGCTGAGGATTAAGAAGCCGCTCACCGGCGGTAAACAAAATCGCTAGTGCCGCCAGAAATATCATGCCACCTTCAAAGGCGGCTGAAAAATACTCGGCTTTACTATGCCCAAAGGGGTGGCCATCATCTGCTGGCCGTCGGGCGATGGTCACCATCCATAAGGCGAAGCCGGCACCGGTAACATTAACCAGTGATTCCAGCGCGTCGGATAAAAAGCCAACAGAGTCGGTCAGATACCAGGCCAGGGTTTTCAGCGCCATGGTTAAAAAGCCGGCTAACAATGACAGCGCCAGTAATTGGCGGGGGCGAAGACGTGGCATCAAAGGCTCCACTGGGTGCGTTAAGTTCAGTGTACGGTGCGCGGTAATTATTGTCAGCTGGCAGCGTGAAGAAATCCGCGTATTCGCCTTTCTATAGCTTAACTTGTATAATATGCGCCCTTGCGATCTTCAGGTGCTTGTTTTATGTCCACTGCTACTGCTCCCTTATCCCGTAAATCTGCTCCGGTAGCGCGGATGGCGCCTGAACGCGACCTGTTTTCCTATCCCAAATACTGGGCTGAATGCTTTGGTCCGGCACCTTTTTTACCGATGTCACGCGCCGAGATGGATAAGCTTGGCTGGGACAGCTGTGATGTGATCCTAGTGGTGGGCGATGCCTATGTCGATCACCCGAGCTTTGGTATGGCGGTGGTCGGCCGCATGCTGGAAGCCCAGGGCTACCGCGTCGGCCTGATTTGCCAGCCTGATTGGCACAGTAAAGACGACTTTATGCGCCTGGGGAAGCCGAACCTGTTTTTTGGCGTTTCTGCCGGGAATATGGACTCGATGATTAACCGTTATACCGCTGATAAAAAACTGCGGCATGACGATGCTTACACACCGGGTGATATTGGCGGCAAGCGGCCGGATCGGGCGGTGACGGTTTATACCCAGCGTTGTAAAGAAGCCTACAAAGAGGTGCCGGTGATTATCGGCGGTATTGAGGCCAGTTTACGCCGCATTGCGCACTATGATTACTGGTCAGAAAAAGTACGCCGTTCAGTGATTTTTGATGCCAAGGCCGATATTTTAATCTACGGCAACGCCGAGCGACCGCTGGTAGAAGTAGCACATCGTATTGCGTCGGGCATACCGGTTAGCGAAATTCAGGATGTACGTGGCACAGCAGTTATTCGCAAAGAGCCGTTACCGGGCTGGCGCGGCGTCGATTCCACCGCTATTGATAAAGTCGGTAAAATTGACCCTATCCCGAATCCTTATGGCGCCGATGATGTTGGCTGTAGCAGCTATTCCGAATTTGCTAAAGCCGGTATTGATTTAACCAAGCCCGCTGAGGTTGAAGCTAAGCCAATTATGGTGCAGGCGCCGCGGCAAAAGCCGTGGGAGCAAACGTACGTTAAGTTACCCGCCTTTGAGCAGGTCAGTGTGAATAAACCGCTGTATGCGCATGCGTCACGGATTTTACATCAGGAAACCAACCCCGGCTGTGCCCGTGCCATTATGCAGCGCCACGGCGATCGGCATATCTGGGTTAATCCGCCGGCCTTTCCGCTCAGTACTGCGGAAATGGATCTGGTGTTTGGTTTGCCGTATCAGCGGGTGCCGCATCCGGTGTATGGCAAGGCGAAAATTCCGGCCTATGAGATGATTAAAACCTCGGTCAATATTATGCGCGGCTGCTTTGGTGGCTGCTCATTCTGTTCGATTACTGAGCATGAGGGACGGATTATCCAAAGTCGCTCGAAAGAGTCGATTATGCAGGAGATCAAAGACATTCGCGACAAAGTCCCTGGTTTTAGCGGGGTGATCTCCGATCTGGGTGGCCCGACCGCCAATATGTATCGGTTAAACTGTAAAAACCCGAAAGCCGAACAAACCTGTCGTCGCCCCAGCTGCGTCTATCCGACGATTTGCGAGCATATGGATACCGATCAGAGCCCAACGGTTGAACTGTACCGTGAAGCCCGGAATTTACCGGGCATTAAAAAGGTACTGGTCGCCTCGGGGGTGCGTTACGATTTGGCGGTAGAAGATCCGAATTATGTCAAAGAGTTAGTGCAGCACCATGTCGGGGGCTATTTAAAAATTGCCCCTGAGCATACTGAAGATGGGCCTTTGTCGAAAATGATGAAGCCGGGCATGGGCGCCTACGACAAATTTAAAGAAATGTTCGACCGCTTTAGTAAAGAAGCCGGTAAAGAGCAGTATCTGATCCCGTATTTTATTGCCTCGCACCCTGGAACGACCGATCTGGATATGATTAATCTGGCGCTGTGGTTAAAGGCGCGCGATTTTAGGTTGGATCAGGTGCAGAATTTCTACCCCAGCCCAATGGCCAATGCCACCACCATTTATCATACCGAAATGAATTCGCTGAAAAATATCAATAAAGCGAATACCGAAGTGGTGCCGGTGCCCAAGGGCGAGCGGCAGCGCCGGCTGCATAAAGCGATCCTGCGTTATCATGATCCCAAAGGTTGGCCGATCATTCGCGAAGCGCTGATCCGCTTGAAAATGCAGCACCTGATTGGCCGGGGTAAAGACTGTCTGGTGCCGCCAGAGACGAAAGACGAGCAGCAGCAAAGACCACAGCGCGGTGGTAAGCCGGCATTAACGCGACACACTGGCTTAAATCCGGCTGCACAGGCCACGGCAAGGTCAAAGCACAGCACCGCGAACGGCAAAGCAAAGGGTAAAGCCAAAGCCGGGCAGGTGGCATCTAAGCCGGCCAGCCAGACACCGGCAAAAGGTAAGCCGGCAGCCAGAGGTAAACCGGCAGCAAAAAGCGGCCGCGCCGGCAGCTGAGCAGTGGAAAGCCGGCGGCTGTTCTTTAGTTTGTGTTTTTCGGCGCAGCAGCAACAGCTATTAGCGCCTTATCAGCAGCAGGCGCTGCAAGCTTGTCCCGGCGCCAAAGCGGTAGCGGTGGCGAACTTGCACCTGACGTTATTTTTTCTGGGGCAGGTGACGGCTGAGCAACAGCAGCTGTTATTGCAGTCAGCAGCTAAGCTTCGTTCTGCTGCATTCGAGCTAGAGCTTGATTATCTGGCGGGCTTTAGGCAGCCGAAAATTCTGTATCTGGCGCCCTCATCGATACCTCCAGCCTTGCTATTGCTGCAGCAACAGCTGGCGCAGTTTTGTCAGGTACAGGGCTTTACCGAGCCACATGCTGAGTATCGGCCGCATATCACGCTGGCGCGCCAGGCGCTGTTTGAGGGGCAACAGCGCGTCACGCCGCTCAGACTTAAGGTTCGGGAGTTTGCGCTCTATCATTCGCGGCGTGAAGGCGAAGCCTTAGAGTACCTGCCATTGCAGCGCTTTAAATTAATCAGTTAAGCAAAGCCTGAGGCCGCTTTCGGTAAAGTGCCGGCAATAACCGGCAAAATGTCATGAAGCGGTCAACAAAAATCAGTACACTTAACGGTTTTCTGCCTGAGTTGCTAAGATCAGGCTAATTTCGATCCGGATCTGATACTTATGAAATTTTTTGTGTTTTTTATCAGTCTGTTACTACTTAGCTGTAGTCAGACCCCAGTGACACAAAGTACGGCTGCTGCCAGTCCAGGTAGTCTGCTGATTATCTCAATTGACGGTCTGCGTCATGACTACCTGAGTTTGCATCAGGCACCGATGTTAGCCGAACTGGCGGCGGGCGGTGTGCATGTCAAACAATTACAGCCGGTCTTTCCAAGTAAAACCTTCCCCAATCATTATTCACTGGTCACCGGTTTACACCCGGAGCGGCACGGTATTGTTGATAACTCGATGTATGATCCTGAGCATCAACGGCAGTTTGCGATGAGTATGGCGGATCAGGTGGCAGATGGCTTCTGGTGGCAGGGCGAGCCGATTTGGATCACGGCTGAATTGCAGGGCGTGAAGGCGGCCACTTATTTTTTCCCGGGCTCGGAAGCCGAAATTAAAGGTAAGCGGCCCAGTTACTGGTTCCCCTATCAGCATAATACGCCAAACCGCGAACGTACTGAGCAGGTACTGGCCTGGTTGGCGCTGCCTGAAGCCGAGCGGCCAAGAGTGATCACCTTGTATTTTAGTGATGTGGATAGTGCAGGTCATAACTATGGCCCGCGCTCAGAGCAGGTAGCTCAGGCTCTGGCCGAGGTAGATGCTGAGCTTACCTATCTGGTGCAAACCTTACGTGAGCGTGGTCAGGCGGAGCAGGTCAACCTGATCATCAGCTCCGACCATGGTATGGCAGAGGTCGATCAGCGCAAATATATTATTGCTGATGAGTTGTTTGATGGCAGTTTAACGCAGAATGTTCGCTTTTCACGTGAAATTGTCAGCATTTTCCCAAAAAGTGGCCAGGAAGAGCTACTGTATCAGCAAATTGCCGGGCGTTATAACCCAGAGCAGATGCGCCTGTACCGCAAGCATGAGTTGCCAGAGCGGTTTCAGCATCAACAACATGCCCGCATCGCGCCGATTATTTTGCTGGCGGAGCAGCCCTGGATCTTTGTCCGGCGCAGCTTATTACCCGGTTTAAAGGCTGACCCGTCTTTCTTCAGAGCACGTGGCAGCCATGGTTATGACAATACCGAGCCGGATATGCAGGGAATGCTGATTGCCTATGGACCGGCCTTTAAACAACAGGCGACGGTAGCGCAATTAAGCATGGTCGATTTTTACAATGTGATGGCCAGGGTAGTGGGCCTGACACCGGCGCCCAATCAGGGTGATCCGCGCGCGTTATCGCTGTTATTGCGGGACTAAGCGGATGCATTGCGCGCATTTTGTTGCAGGCCGTTGTCAGTCCTGCCAATGGCTGGCGATGCCCTATGCCGAGCAGTTGGCATTAAAGCAGCAACAACTGTTGCAGTTAGTCTCTCCTTTGGCGCCGCTGGAGATCCTGGCGCCGGTGGCAAGTCAGCAACAGGCCTGTCGTTATAAAGCCAAGATGGTGGTGCAGGGTAGCTGTGAGGCGCCGCTACTGGGGATCATAAATCAACAGGGGCAGGCAGTTGATCTCGCCGATTGCCCCTTATATCCGCCAGCCTTTGCGGCCGTTTTTGCGGTGATTAAGCAATTGATTAGCCGCGCTCAGCTTACCCCGTACGATATTGCCGCCCGCCGTGGTGAGCTCAAGTATGTGCTGCTGCAGCAAAGTTACCACAGTGGTCACTTTATGCTGCGTCTGGTACTGCGTTCAAAGAACTGTCTGGCGGCGTTGCAAAAGCATTTACCCTGGTTATTGGCGAGCTTACCGGCGTTGTCGGTGGTCAGTGTTAATTTACAGCCCAAGCCGGCAGCACTGCTGGAAGGGCCGGAAGAAATCCTGTTAACAGAGCAGGCTTTGCTGCGCGAGCAACTTAATCAGGTACCGCTGTATTTAAGCCCACAGAGTTTTTTTCAGATCAATCCTGAATTGGCGGCCCGGCTCTATGCCACTGCTGCAACCTGGACGGCGGAACTTACGCAACAAGGCGTGCCGATCCGGCACCTCTGGGATCTGTTCTGTGGCGTGGGCGGTTTTGGTTTACATTTGGCCAGCAATGAAGTGGCGCTGACCGGGATTGAAATTGCACCGTCCGCCATTGCCAGTGCTAAGCAGGCCGCGGCTGAGCTGGGGTTAACCCAGGTCGATTTTAGGGCGCTGGACTCCGCTGCTTTTGCCACTGCGGCGGTTAGCCCACCGGATCTCCTGGTCGTGAATCCACCCCGCCGCGGCTTAGGCGTCGAGCTGGTGACGGCGATTAAACAGCTGGCCCCCGCTTATATTATTTATTCCAGCTGCAATGCCAATAGTCTGGCAGCTGACTTGACCCTGTTGGATAACTATCAGTTACTGCGGGTGCAACTTTTTGATTTATTTGCCCATAGTAGTCATTACGAAGTGCTGACCCTGTTACAGCAGCGGGCTAAAACCGCCTGATCCGGTTTTGTAAACCCACTAATCACACACCTTTACCCGCAGCCGGCAGCCTGTGAGCACTCTATGGGTGCTTGCATTTTTAACACCAGCAAATATACTGTATATATGAACAGTATTTTGGTGGTCTATGCACTCCTTACTTGAACAACTGACGCAGCGGCAATGGCTCTGGCAAGGCTCAGCCTTACCCGCTGCCGGTCAGCAGCTAAGTTCCGGTTATGCCGAATTTGACCGGCAACTGGGTGGCTGGCCGGCGTCCGGTTTGCTGGTATTGCAAAGTCAGCCGGCAATTGGCGAGTTGCGTTTACTGTTACCCTTATTCAAACAACTGCAGCAGCAAGGCCTGCTGGGGCTGATTAATCCGCCGCAGTTACTCCAGGCTGAGCCGTTGGCGGCAGAGGGGGTTAACCCGTCACAGTTGCTGTTGCTTTCCGGCCTCAGTGAAACAGATGCACTCTGGGCTGCAGAGCAGTTATTACAAAGTGGTTTATGTAGCCTGGTCCTGCTCTGGCAGGGGACGCTGGCGCGCAAGGCGGCACGTCGTTTACAGCTGGCAGCTCAGGCGCAGCAGGCGTTAGTGCTGCAACTGACCACGCAACAGCCGGAATTAACACTGCCTTTAGCACTGGCGCTACAGCTACTGCCACAGCCTCAAGGTTTGCAGCTTAAAGTGTTAAAGCGCCGTGCCGGCTGGGCCGGGCAACAATTTTATCTTAACTGGCAAGATGAATGGCCTGAGCTTTATCCGGTACTGACCCGCACCCAAGCGGCTTTGGCTGAGACCGCCTGAGGGCTTTGTCATGCGCTGGCTTTATCTGTATTTCCCCAACCTGCAACTTGATCAACTGGCAGTGCAATATCCGGCACAGCCGATGGCGCTGGCATGTCCGAAACGACATCAATTACTGGGGGTTAATTCACTTGCAGCGGCAGCCGGGGTTAAGGTCGGGCAAAGTGTGGCAACGGCCGTGTTACTGTGTCGTGAGTTACAGCTGTTTAGTCCTGAGCCGGCACGGGTAAAGCAGCTGCTGCAGCAGCTGGCGGAGCGGTTATATCAGGTGACAGCCGATCTGGCGCTGCAGCCGCCGGATGCCTTGCTGATCCGGGTGAGTAGCATGCTTAAACTCTACCCGGATCCTGCCCGTTACTGGCAGCAACTTCAACTGCAACTGGCAGACTGCCCCTATCAGTATCTGGCCGCAGCGGGGCAAACTCCGCTGGCTGCAAAATTACTGGCCCGCTCCGGGCAGACCGAGCTGTACTTAACGCCAGCGGCAGAGCAGGCCAAGCTGGCACTTTGTCCGTTAACTGCCAGCGATCTGCCGGCGGCTAGTATTGAGCAGTTAGCCCGGTTGGGGATCCGGCAGTTAGGTCCCTTACTGGCATTGCCGGCAGCAGAGCTGGCGCGACGTTTTTCTCAGGACGTGCTGCAATATCTGGCGGCATTAACGGGCAGAGTACTGCAATTACCACAATTTTACCGACCCCGGCTGCAATTTAACCGTGAATTACAGCTGCATTATGAAATTACTGAAAGTCCACAGTTATTAAAGCCGTTACAGCCATTGTTACAGCAACTGCAGCAGTTTTTACGCCGGGCCAACTTATTGTGTCAGCGTTTGCAGCTTACTCTACAGTTTCGCCAGCACAGCCCCTTACCTCTGCAGATCCGCGCCCGGGCCGGTGAAGCCTGCGCCGCAAACTGGCAGCAATTACTGTCCCTGCACCTGGCGCAGCTGCAGCTGCCAGAGCCGGTGTATGCGCTGCAATTGGCGGCAACAGACTATGTACCCGATCAGCGCGCAAGTTGTAATTTACTGGCACAGCGCTCACAGCCGCTGAGCAAAGCACAACTGCTCAGTGTGCTGGTGGCCCGCCTGGGGGAGCAGGCGGTGGTGACACCGCTGCTAAGCCTGAGTCACTGGCCGGAGGTAGAGTCATCGGCATCAGCTGTAGCGGCGCTGCCGGCACTGAATGCGGCGCTTTGTTATCAGCTCAGGCCTATTTTACAACTGCCCAAAGCCCTGCCTTTAACCGAGGCGGTGACGCTGTTAAGTGGTGCCGAGCGTTTGGAGCAACTGTGCTGGCAAAGTGGCACCTTATTGCAGCGGGATTATTATCTGGCCCGCACTGAGCAGGGGCAACTGTGGTGGGTATACCGCACACCACAGCAGCAATGGTATCTGCAGGGTTGGTTTAGCTAAGGGGGGCCGATGAGCGAAACGTCAGCGGCAGCGCCGCCATCCGGGGCCGTAGCCTACGCCGAGTTATTTTGCCGTTCGAACTTTAGTTTTTTACAAGGCGCTTCCTCGCCGGAGGAGTTAGTTAGCACGGCGGCAGCTTTGGGTTATCAGGCGCTGGCACTGACCGATGAATGTTCGGTCGCCGGGGTAGTGCGGGCACACCGGCAAATCAAACAGCAGCAATTACCGTTAAAACTGATCATTGGCAGTTATTTTCAGCTGCCTGGCCTGTCCTTAGTGCTGCTGTGTCCGGATCGGCAAGCCTATGCTGAGTTGTGCCGCATTATCACCAATGCCCGGCGACGCGCTGAAAAAGGCCACTACCAGTTGGAAGAATGGGATTTACGCAGCAGCAAGCATTGCCTGGCACTCTGGTTGCCGCAGGGGGAGGCGGAAGTGGACCAGTACTGGGGGCAATTATTAAGCCGGCACTTTAGTGGTCGCCTGCACCTGGCGCTAGTGCGGCAACTACGTTATCGCGAAGCGCGCTACCTGGCTTATTGCCAGACGCTGGCCCACGATTTTGCACTGCCACAGCTGGCGGTTGGTGCGGTATTAATGCATCAACGTGAGCGACTGGCATTACAGCAAACCTTGACTGCTATTCGCCTGAAAACACCGGTCCAGCAGTTAGGCCGTCAGTTGCTGAGTAATGCTGAGGCCTGTTTAAGACCCCTGAGCAAACTGGCAAAGCTCTATCCCGCTGCTGCACTGGCGCAGAGCGTGACGCTGGCGGCTGCGTGCCAGTTCTCGCTGGATGAGCTGCGTTATGAATATCCATCTGAGCTGGTGCCGTCTGATCTTAGTGCCAGTCAGTATTTGCAGCAACTGGTGCAAGCCGGAGCCCGGCAGCGTTTTGGTATAGCAGGGCCGGCAGCGTCGATCCAGGCGCTGATCGATAAGGAATTGGCGCTGATTGCTGAGCTGCGTTATGAGTACTTTTTTCTGACCATCTATGATTTGGTGCAGTTTGCAAAAGCGCGCGGCATTTTATATCAGGGCCGCGGCTCTGCCGCTAATTCGGTGGTCTGTTATTGCCTGGAAATTACCGCTGTCGATCCGCGGCAGATTAATGTGCTGTTTGAACGCTTTTTATCCCGCGAGCGGCAGGAGCCGCCGGATATAGACGTAGATTTTGAGCACGAAAGGCGCGAAGAAGTGATGCAGTATCTGTATCAGAAATATGGCCGCGAGCGGGCAGCGCTGGCGGCAACGGTGATCAGCTACCGCTTGAAAAGCGCGATCCGTGATGTTGGGAAGGCGCTGGGGATTAATGAAATGCAACTGGAGCATTTTATTAAAAACCTGAACCGCCGCCATGGTGTGGTCAGCTGGCAACAACAGCTTAGCCAGCTTGGACTGAATACCGAACAAGGTCTGGGACAGCAGCTGGTGCAGCTGGTGGAGCAAATCCGCGGTTTTCCGCGGCATTTATCACAGCATGTCGGGGGCTTTGTGATCTCGGCCGGCCCTTTGTATGAGTTGGTACCGGTAGAAAATGCGGCCATGGCTGAGCGCACTGTGATCCAATGGGATAAGGATGATCTGGAAACCTTGGGGCTGTTAAAGGTCGATGTGTTGGCTTTGGGCATGTTAACGGCAATCCGCCGCTGTTTTCAGTTGGTGCAGCAACACTATGGCTTGACGCTTAGTATTGCGGCAATTAATGGCTATGGTGATGACCCTCAGGTGTACCGGCAAATTCAACAGGCGGATACAGTAGGGGTGTTTCAGATTGAATCCCGGGCACAGATGAGCATGCTGCCAAGACTCAGGCCATCCTGCTATTACGACTTGGTGATTCAGATAGCGATAGTGCGGCCAGGACCAATTCAGGGGGATATGGTGCACCCATATTTGCTGCGCCGGCATGGCAAGGAGGCGGTAACCTATCCTTCCGAGGCAGTCGCCGGCGTGTTATCCCGTACCCTGGGCGTACCGATTTTTCAGGAGCAGGTGATTCAGCTGGCAATGGTGGCCGCTGGTTTTAGCGGTGGCGAAGCGGATCAACTCAGACGCGCCATGGCCAGTTGGCAGAAAACCGGTGAGCTGTTGCAGTTTAAAGAAAAGCTGATCAATGGCATGCTAAGCCGCGGCTATCAGCAAGACTTTGCCGAGCGGATCTATCAGCAAATTTGTGGCTTTGGCGAGTACGGTTTTCCGGAGTCGCATTCCGCCAGCTTTGCAGTACTGGCCTATGTTTCTGCCTGGTTAAAACATTACTTTCCGGCGGCATTTTATACCGCCCTGTTAAACAGCTATCCCATGGGGTTTTATAGCCCGTCGCAGCTTATTCAGGATGCCAGACGTCATCAGCTTAGGGTGCTGCCGGTCTGTATTAATGCCTCCGCTGCTGCTCACCAATTGGTCCTGCATCAGGGCGATTGGGCTATCCGGCTTGGTTTACAACAGGTTAAGGGCTTAAGCCCTCAGACGCTGCAACAGCTATTACAGCAGCGGCCAGCGGCGGGCTTTTGTCATCCGGTGCAGTTAAAGCAACTGGGATTAAATGCCCGCGAACTGGCGGCGCTGGCCAGTAGCAATGCCTTGCAGAGCTTAACTGGCGATCGCTATAACAGTCGCTGGCATTTGCTGGATCAGCAAACGCAGCTACCGTTATTTGCCGCTGTAGCTGAACCGGCGGCACCGCTGCTGCAGCCACCTGGCGAGCGCGAAGCGATGCTGGAAGATTATCAGGCGCTGGGGTTTAGTCTTGATTATCATCCTCTGCACTATTTACGCCAGCGTGGGAAGTTGGCTGGTTGTACTTTGGCTAGCGACTTGGCGACAGTGCGGCAACAGGCGGTGGTTAAGGTCGCCGGCTTAGTGACTTGCCGGCAGTGCCCGGGTACTGCCGCCGGCGTTACTTTTTTAACGCTGGAGGATGAAAGCGGTAATATCAATGTGGTGGTATGGCAGGGCACGGCATTGGCACAGCAACAGCCCTATCTGACAGCGAAGATCCTGCAGGTAAACGGCATTTTAGAGCGCGAAGGCGAGGTTATTCATGTGATTGCCGGACGCTTAACGGATCTTACACCCTTACTGGCCGGGTTACCGGCCGGGTCGCGGGATTTTCACTAGCCCAAAAGGCTGGCGGCTACAAACTGAGGTTAGCGTTTAAAGCCAATCCGAAAGCCGCCCCAGTGCTTGCCATTAACATAGATAGGTACCGATAAGTCATGCACAATTTCGCCGGTATCTCTTTTATAGGTTTGCAGTAGCATCGGCTCAGTGTTGCTGCCACAGCGGCTACCGGTACGGTCACTAAATATCCGTTTGGTGCGATTTTGCAGCAAATCTTTATCGTAATTACCGGTCAGCGGCTGACTGAATTTTTTATTATGGGTTGGGAAGTAACCCTTGCGATCGACTGCGCCGGCATAGAGTACATTCTGATGCCGGCTTAAAATCGGCTCCTGAATAGCGGGGAATAATTGATCAGTCAGCTTGTCATAGGCGGTACTGAATTTTTGTGGGTTAGTATTGGCGATAGGTTGATATTTTTCGGCAAATAACTCTGCTTCTGAGACCTTACCTTCTTTAATCAGCTGGCTTAGCGTCGTTGCGATAGCCGAAGCCGCTTGTTTGGCTTCTTCAAAGATCGGTTGGTAAAAACTGTTACTGGCCTGAGTACTGAGTTCCCGGTAGATGGTTTCAGTTTCAATCGATACCTCTACTGCCTGACCGGCAATTCGGGTGCCTTTTTGCTCAATTTGTACCAGCGCACTACTGATATTGTCGATAGCACCACTGATTTGGCTGCTATTACTTTGTAGCGTATCACTTAATTGTTCAATTTCCCGCAGAGCACCTGATGCTTGTTTGACTTCCTGGCTAATATGATTGACGCCTATTGCCACCTGCTGTAACTCGTCTTGTGCTTGATGGCTGGAATGTTCTAATTGCTGCATTAACTCGGCAGTATGGCTACTTTGGTTGCGGATCTCCTGCAACATATTCGCAATATCTTTGGTTGCGCCGGCTGTTTTACCTGCCAGTGCCCGTACCTCGTCGGCCACCACCGCAAAGCCGCGCCCTTGTTCACCGGCGCGAGCTGCTTCAATGGCGGCATTCAGCGCCAATAGATTAGTTTGCGCTGCGACGTTATTAATTACTTCGGTGATATGCTGAATTTTATCAGCGCTGCTGCGCAGGCTTTGTAATTCGGCTGCCGCATTGGCGACCGCTTGCGCCAATGCTTCAATCCGCACCACACCATTTTGCAGGTTTTTATCTGCCTGCTCTGAAGCGCTGGCGGTTTGATTTATCGTTTGATTAATGGTTTGCAGGTTATGATTTAAATCACTGCTGCCGGCTGCCACACTCTGGCTGGCATTGGCCAGTTGCTGGCTATCATCGCTGCTATGTTTAATATCTTTAATCAAGGCATCAATATAAAAAGACACTTCTGCTGCCCCAATCGCCATTTTGGAGGTGGCTGCAGTAATATTACGGTACATTGTTTCTTGTGATGGCGGAGCCAGAGGAGGTTTGGCTGTTTCTGAGCTGGGGGCTGGAATAAAGAATAAATAACCTGCAGTTAGCAGCAGCGTAAGCACAGCGGCAATTAAAGGATTAACCAGCCAAAACAAGAGGCTTTGCAGCAACACCAGTAACAGCAAAAACACGGCATGACGGATCAGCAGGGCAGGCATAAAGACTCCGATTATACTAATACTTTTGGCAGGGTGGAGAAAGCCGCGAATATTGTAAATAGCCAGCGGCCGCTTTTAGACTAAAGTCTATCGGAAAACCTAAATTTTTCCAGTCACCTACGAGAGATGCTATGCTCTGCGACCTGTTAGCGGCTTGAGTAATTTTGTGGCGTATTTTTCACTTTTTGTAACCGGATTTATCGCGGCAACGCTGTTTCCCGCCTCCTCCGAAGTGTTGCTGCTGGCGCTATTAGCTCAAGGTTTAACGCCACTGTGGCTGTGGACTGCTGCGACCTTGGGTAATACTCTGGGCTCCTGTGTGAACTGGTATCTGGGGCGCGAATTGCTGCGTTTTCAGCATAAAGCTTGGTTCCCAATTTCTGCCGCCGCGCTGCAACGGGCTACAACACAGTTTCAGCGTTATGGCCGCTGGAGCTTATTGTTGGCCTGGTTACCGGTAGTTGGTGATCCACTGACGATGGTGGCTGGGGTGTTACGGGTGCCGTTTCGGCTGTTTATCATACTGGTAGCTTTGGGCAAAGGGCTACGCTATGCAATTTTGCTCTGGCTGGGCGGACAGTTCTGGTAAGCATGACGAACAAAATCAAACCAGCAAACGTCAACAAGCCCTACTTTCTGATAGCTTTTAAGCGCCGGATCCGTCATCATTAGCAGCATTAACAAGCAAAGAGATCTCACCATGGAATACCAACTTACTGCTGCAGAATTAGCACGGATCACCGCGCTGGATGCCGAGCAGCGTTATGAATATTTTATTAAAGCCGTTGCGGATTTGGAGCAAGTCTGGATTCTGACTGACGACGAAGGCTTTGTACTGGTTAGCGCCGAAGATGAGCGTTGTATTCCGGTATGGCCACATGCTGAGCTTGCCGAGCAGTGGATTGAAGGTGAATGGTCAAATTGTTCCGCCCAGGCGGTTGACCTTGATACCTGGCTGGAAAAGTGGACAGAAGGCTTAAATGGTGATGAATTAAGTGTTGCTGTACTGCCGGATGCCGAAGGTCCTGGCGTAGTGGTAACACCGGATGAATTGGCTGAAACGCTGGTGAATGAGTTAAGCGACGAAGCCTAAGCTTCAAGCCCATAAATAAAAACGGCAGGGTTTCTCCCTGCCGTTTTTATTTAGCTATCAGGTAGTCAATTGACCAGCTCGTTACCATTACTTAAGCCCGAGGCATAAGCCAATAGATTGTCACTGGTAATTTGGCTGATTTGCTGCAGTGCTTCCCGGGTAAAAAACGCCTGATGGCCGGTAATCAGTACATTGGGGAAGGTAAGTAAGCGTTTAAAGACTTCATCATCAATCATCTGCTCAGACAGATTCTCAAAAAAGATATCCGCTTCCTGTTCATAGACATCTAAACCCAGATAGCCGATTTTCCGGTTCTTCAGGCTGTGGATCACGGCTTTGGTGTCAATCAGGCCGCCGCGACTGGTATTAATCAGCATTACACCGTCTTTCATCTGTGCCAGACTATATTGATTAATCAAATGCTTAGTTTGCGGGGTAAGCGGGCAATGTAAGCTGATAATATCGCTTTGCTGATACAGATTTTCCAGCGAGGTGTAGTGCGCTGTCAGTTCAGCGTCTGGCTGAATATCGTAACAGAGCAACTTACAACCAAAGCCTTTCAGAATACGGGCCGTTGCAAGGCCGATACGGCCGGTGCCGATCAGGCCAACGGTTTTGCCATGCATATTAAAGCCGAGCAAACCATCCAGGGCAAAGTTATCATCCCGTACTCTGTTATAGGCTTTATGTAGTTTGCGATTTAAGGTCAGCATCATGGCGATAGTGTGTTCGGCGACCGCTTCTGGTGAATAGGCCGGCACCCGGGCTACTCTGATCCCTAACGCCTTGGCGGTATCCAGATCGACATTATTAAAGCCGGCACAGCGCAGAGCGACCATTTCGATGCCCATTTCCGATAGCTGCTGCAACACCGCTGCTGATAAATCGTCATTAACAAAAACACAAACAGCATGACAGCCTGCGGCCATCTTTACCGTCTCAACATTCAGACGACTGTCAAAGTAGCGAAACTGCAGGCTGGCATCAGCCCATTGGTTAAAGCCGTCCTGATCATATTTTTTCGCACTGAATACCGCGATTTTCATGGCATCTCTCCCATCGTGATGATGCGAGGATACCGGATCCTGATTTTGCATATTTAGCGCCAGATCAAAGTTACAGTAATTCTTCGATGGCTTGCGCTATGCTGGCAGGTTTAGTGCGCGGGGCATAGCGTTTTACCACCACTCCCTCTTTGTTTACCAGAAACTTGGTAAAATTCCACTTAATTGCCCGGCTTTTTAACAAACCACGGGCATGATCTTTCAGGTATTCAAATACCGGCGCGGCTTCAGGACCATTTACGTTAACTTTACCCATCAGCGGAAAGGTCACGCCATAGTTTACTTCGCAAAACTGCATAATGTCGGCATTCGAACCCGGTTCCTGGCCACCGAATTGATTACAAGGAAAGGCCAGAATCACCAGGCCACGTTGCTGATATTGCTTATGCAATGCTTCCAGCTCTTTATATTGTGGGGTAAAGCCACATTTGCTGGCAGTATTAACAATTAATACAACCTTACCGCGAAACTGGCTCAGCTCAACCGACTTACCGGCGTTGTCCTGTACGGTAAAATCATAAAGTGTGGTCATGGGTATTCCTTAAGACTTTCAATTCTGCTGATAACTTTGTAAGCTCGACGTCCACTATGTCACAGCTATAAGTCATTTTTATGTCAAATACCAGTAATAAAAAAGTCGCCTTTATTGGCTTGGGAGTTATGGGGTATCCAATGGCCGGTTACCTGCAACAAAAAGGCTATGAAGTTTGTGTATATAACCGTACGACGGCCAAAGCAGAGGCTTGGGTCAGCCAATATGGCGGCAATTATGCTGCCACTCCAGCTTTAGCAGCACAAGACGCTAGCCTGGTGTTTATGTGTGTGGGTAATGATGATGATGTGCGCTCTGTGGTTTATGGAGAGCACGGAGTACTGGCTACCATGGCAGTAGGCACAGTGCTGGTCGATCATACGACGGCGTCAGCAGAACTGGCGCGTGAATTAGCTGCAGCTTGTGCTAAACAGCAGTTGAGCTTTCTGGATGCACCGGTATCTGGTGGCCAAGCAGGTGCTGAGAAGGGTATTTTGACGGTAATGGTTGGTGGCAGTGCAGCCGACTACAGTCTGGCTGAGGCGGCGATGCAGAGCTATGCCCGTTGCGTTAAGTTGCTCGGGCCGGCCGGCTCTGGCCAGTTGGCGAAGATGGTTAATCAAATCTGTATTGCTGGTGTGGTGCAGGGGCTGGCTGAGGCCCTAAACTTTGCTAAAAATGCCGGTTTAGACGGTGCCGCTGTGGTCGAGGTGATCTCGCAAGGTGCCGCATCCTCGTGGCAGATGCAGAACCGCTCACTGACGATGCTGGATGATAAGTTTGATTTCGGTTTTGCGGTCGATTGGATGCGGAAAGATCTGGCGATTGCGTTAAATGAAGCCCGCAAAAATGGCAGTGCTTTACCGCTGACGGCGCTGGTGGATCAGTTTTATGCTGAGGTGCAGCAAATGGGCGGCGGGCGCTGGGATACGTCGAGTTTAATTAAGCGGTTGAGCCGGTAAAAGATCATTTACTATCTAAGATTCGTGCATCCGGCGGCTAAACACGCCGTACAACTTTCCTGGGGCACGCCGCGAATACCTCACTGGGGGTTATAAACTTCATCCTGAAGTTTACCCAGCTAAGGTCGCAGCAATGGGCTCGACGCTTCAGAATCGTGATATAAGCATCCGGTGGCAAGCACACCGTACAACTTTGACGGGACACGCTGTGAATACATCCCTTACGGTTACAAACTTCATCCTGAAGTTTGCCCTTCGGGCCAGCGTGCCGCTGTTCAAATTTGTTCCTGACAAATTTGTGCATTTTTCATCCCTGAAAAATACATTCCCTTACAAAGTGTACGGAATGCTTACCACCTCGTTTTATATCTGCTGTGTTCTAAGATGTTTTTCATGACGTCTGACCGATGCTATTTAAGCCCTTGGCTGCGGTAGAATTTTCGTAACAGCAGCATGGATGCTGCGGAGGCTGAAAGGGCACAGGGATGTGATCCTTGAAGCCGGTGGAGAAAATTACTACCCAGCTGAGGGCGTTGAGCAGGTCTAGACGCTGCAGAGTCGAGGGTGAAGCATCCGGTGGAGAAAATTACTATCCAGCTAAGGGCGTTGAGCAGGTCTAAAATCTGCATGTCAGGTATCGAACTCAGATTTTAGTGACAACAGTGATAAATCCGGATAGCCAGCAAAGTGACTACCCGGTTTAATTTACAGATTACTCAGCGGTTAAAACCCACTCGGTTAACAAGCGCACACCATAGCCGGTTGCACCCTCAGTTTGTAAGCCACGGTTGCCACTGCTTAGAGCGTTACCCGCGATGTCTAGGTGCGCAAAAGGCGTGTCTTTAACAAACTGCTGCAGGAATAAGGCGGCAGTTGATGCGCCGGTGCTGCTGCCGGTGTTACGTAAATCGGCGATGCGGCTCTTTAGCTCTGGCAGCATTTCGTCGCTAAGCGGTAAGCGCCAGACTTTTTCCTGCACCTTATCACCCGCTTGTGTTAGTTGCGTAACTAGCTTGTCATCAGTACTGAATAACCCGGCGTAGTAACTGCCGACAGCGCCCACTTTGGAACCGGTTAAGGTAGCGATATCAACGATAGCGCGCGGTTTAAAGTTTGTCTCAGCATAGAACAAGGCATCGGCCAGCACCAAACGGCCCTCGGCATCGGTATTGATAATCTCAATGGTTTTACCATTACCTGCGGTGATCACATCACCGGGCAGGTAAGCGCGGTCAGAAATCATATTTTCAGCCATTGCCATTAAGCCAACAACATTGACCGGGGCTTTTTGTTTCGCCAGGGTGTGCATGGTACCGAGTACTGCCGCCGCGCCCGCCATATCACTGGTCATTCTTAGAATAGAGTCACCCTGAGTTTTCAGGTTATAACCACCGGTATCAAAGGTAATGCCCTTACCAACCAGTGCAACCGGCGCTTCTTTGCTGCCTTCCCATTGCACAATCACCAGACGCGGCGGACGGGCGCTACCGCGGCCTACGGCGAGGATGGCGCCAAGACCGGCTTTTTCCAGTGCTTTTTCATCCAGTACTGTGACTTTGGCACCAAGTTTACGCAGCTCCAGTGCCTGTTTGGCAAAGGTCTCCGGATAAATACCATTACCGGGTTCATTCGTCAGGTCCCGGGCCAGAGCAACACCCTCGCTTAGCGCGCTAATTTGAGCCAGACGCTGCTCTGTTGCTTGTTGCTCGGCGGTCAATAAATGCAGATTAAGTACTTTTTGCGGCTTTTTATCGCTGTGATAGCGGCTAAAGGTATAGCTGGCTAAATCGACGCCGTGGCTGATTTGTGCCAGTAATTCAGCCTGACCAATCGGAGCCTGAATAAGGGAGGCGTCAAGTTGAATGGAGCTGGCACTGCTGCCTTTTAAGGTGCGCGCTGCGGTTGCGCCCAATAAGCTGGCCTGATATGAGGTTAATTTCGCGGTATCGCCAGTACCCAACAGCAATACGCGCTGGTATTGGGAGTAAGGTGCTGACGGAGCCAGCCAGCTCAGAGTTTTGCCATGCGCAGCGGTAAAATTTTCTTGTTTGCTGATGGCTTCAAGCTGTGGATTGGCTGTTAACTGGTCTGGGCTCACCAGCAATACCAGCGTATCAGCGGCGGTAGCAATGGTGTTACTGGCTTTGATATTAAATTGGTCTGCCACGGCAGTAAAACTGCAGCTGGCGGCAAGGATGGCGGCGATAGCGCTTAAACGAAACATAGACAAGACTCCTGTTAATTCAGTTTGTCGCTATAGTGACGAAAAGGCTGCATTTATACAATAAAACGGCGGGTAATCTGTCGTGAATTTCTGCGGATACAACAAAAAGGCGCCATAGCGGCGCCTTGTCTGATAGGCATTACGGCTTAGTTAAACTGCATTTCCGGAATATCGCCGTTAATCACCAGCTTACCGGCAGTTTTCTGCTGAATTTCCTCAACCGAAATACCCGGTGCGCGTTCCAGCAGGTGGAAGGCGCCGTCTTTGACTTCCAGTACGGCCAGATCGGTCACGATCTTCTTAACACAGCCAACGCCGGTCAGTGGCAAGCTGCAGTTTTCCAGCAGTTTGCTGCTGCCGTATTTGTCGGCGTGGGTCATAGTGACGATAATATTCTGGGCGCCGGCCACTAAGTCCATGGCGCCGCCCATGCCCTTAACCAGTTTACCGGGGATCATCCAGCTGGCGATATTGCCGTTCTGGTCGACTTCAAAAGCCCCCAGTACCGTCAGATCAACATGACCGCCGCGGATCATGGCAAAGCTTTCGGCTGAGCTGAAAATCGCCGCGCCTTTAATCGCGGTGACGGTTTCTTTACCGGCGTTAATCATATCGGCATCAATTTCGGCTTCGGTTGGGTAGGGGCCCATACCGAGTAAACCGTTTTCCGATTGCAGCATTACTTCAATACCGGCTGGTACATAGTTTGCGACCAGGGTCGGGATGCCAATGCCGAGGTTAACGTAGTAACCGTCTTTTAATTCCTGCGCCACCCGCATGGCGACTTGTTCACGTGATAAAGCCATTGTTGTCTCCTTAACCCTGACGAACCATACGGCGTTCGATGCGTTTTTCAAAGTTGCCTTTGATCACGCGCTGCACATAGATACCCGGCGTATGAATTTGTGAGGGTTCTAATTCACCCGGCTCAACAATTTCTTCGACTTCGGCCACGGTAATTTTACCGGCAGTCGCCGCCATCGGGTTAAAGTTCATCGAGGTATGACGGAATACCAGGTTGCCGTAACGGTCGGCTTTCCAGGCGCGTACTATGGCAAAATCACCGGTAATGGATTCTTCCAGAACATAGTGGCGGCCATTGATTTCGCGGGTTTCTTTGCCTTCAGCCACTGGCGTACCGTAGCCGGTGGCAGTAAAGAATGCCGGTATTCCGGCGCCGCCGGCGCGCATCTTTTCTGCCAGCGTGCCTTGTGGGGTTAATTCCACTTCCAGCTCGCCGCTAAGCAGTTGTTTTTCAAACAGGGCGTTTTCGCCAACGTAGGAGGCAATCATTTTCTTAATTTGCCGATCTTCCAGCAGAATGCCTAAGCCAAAGCCGTCGACGCCGCAGTTGTTTGAAACCACTGTCAGATCTTTGGTGCCCATTTTTTTAATCTGGGCAATCAGGCCTTCCGGAATACCACATAAACCAAAGCCACCGGCAATAACGGTCATGCCGTCTGTCAGGCCGGCCATGGCGTCTTCGTAGCTATGTACGACTTTATTAAACCCTGCCATTTGTTGTCCTCTGTTTTTATCGCAATTGCTCAAGTTTGGCTGCACTTGGCCTGTAACGCCAATCCTACTTTAGAACTAGGCTGCTTCCCCAACTCGCGGGTGATAAACCAGCCGGCCTGCGCCAGCAGGGTTAAATCTACGCCATGTGCAATGCCAAGACCATTTAGTAAATACACCACATCTTCGGTAGCGACATTCCCCGAAGCGCCGGCAGCATAAGGGCAGCCGCCTAAACCGGCGACTGCGCTGTCAATCACGGCTATACCGCGACTGAGCGCCACATAAATATTAGTCAGTGCCTGGCCATAGGTATCGTGAAAATGCACCGCCAGTTGTTCCTTCGGTACTACTGCCAGCACCGCGTCCAGCATAGCATTGACTTTAGCCGGGGTGCCGACACCTATGGTATCACCCAGTGAAATTTCGTAGCAGCCCATGTCCAGCAGGGCTTTGGCGACGAAAGCCACGTCAGATGGTGTAACCTCACCCTGATAAGGGCAGCCGACCACACAAGAGACATACCCGCGCACTTTGATGCCGTCAGCTTTAGCCGCTTCGAGTACCGGTGCAAAGCGCTGCAGGCTTTCAGCCACCGAGCAGTTGATATTTTTCTGACTAAAGGCTTCCGAAGCCGCACCAAAGATCGCCACCTCTGTGGCGCCGGCGGCTTTGGCCGCTGCATAGCCTTGCAGATTTGGCGTGAGCGCGGCGTAAGTCACACCGTGATGGCGCTTTATCCCGGCAAAAACTTGCGCTGAATCGGCCATTTGCGGCACCCACTTGGGTGAGACAAAGGCGCCGGCTTCGATATACTGATGGCCGGCTGCACTGAGCAGATCAATCAGCTGAATTTTTGCACCGCTATTAACGCTGCTTTCGTTTTGCAGGCCGTCGCGCGGCCCGACTTCGACCAGCCGGACCTGTTTGGGAAAACTCATGCTTCCTCCGGGCTAAAGTCCACCAGTTGGGCGCCATCTTTTACCAGATCGCCGGCAGCATAGAATACGGCATTGACGGTACCGGCTTTAGGGGCCTTAATCGCATATTCCATCTTCATCGCTTCCATAATCACCAGTGTTTCACCGGCTTGCACCTGTTGTTCTGGCTGACACAGCACGGCAACGATGGTGCCGTTCATCGGCGCGGTTAAGCTGCCGGCGTTATCGGCGGCATCGGTAACCGTAGCGACTTCGGTCTGATAGACAATGTCATAGCGCTGATGTTTGATAAAGACACTGATGGTGTCCTGATACTGGCTAACCCGCATTTTCATCCGGTGCCCGGCGAGGATAGCGCTGAGCTCATCGCCATTTAAACTGGCCTGACAATCCAGCGTCTGACCGTTTAACGTCAGGCTATAGTGTTGTTGCTGCGCCGCTACGTTAATCAGCTGCTTGTCATCACCCAGTTTTAACTCCAGGTTTAAGCTTGGGGTTTCGTTTAGCCGCCAGCCATGGCTGAACTGCCACGGGCTACTGGCCGTTTGACAGCTGGGTGCCTGCTGCTTACTGACAATATAAAGTGCGGCCAGCAATAATGCCTGGCTTTGCTGGTTATGCGCCGGCGCAAACAGACTGGCCTGATGCTTATTGATAAAGTTGGTATCCAGCTCCGCCGCTTTAAAGGCCGGATGTTCTACCAAACTGGTTAAAAAACCGAGGTTAGTAGTAACACCGGCAATGCGGTAATCATCCAGTGCCCGCAGCATACGGCTGATGGCGCGGTCGCGGCTTTCATCCCAAACAATTAGCTTGGCGATCATCGGATCGTAGTAGGGCGTGACTTCGTCGTGTTCGACCACACCGGTGTCCACCCGTACATGCCTGCTGTGCTCTGGCTGGCGCAGATAGGTCAGCTTACCGGTAGCAGGCAGGAAGTCGTTATCCGGATCTTCGGCATAGACCCGCACTTCAATAGCATGGCCATCCAGCTGAATTTGCTGTTGCGATAGCGGCAGTTTTTCCCCGGCAGCGACCAGTAATTGCCATTGCACTAAATCCTGACCGGTAATCATCTCGGTGACCGGGTGCTCAACCTGCAAACGGGTATTCATTTCCATAAAATAGAAGGAGCCGTCTTCGTCAAACAGGAATTCGACGGTACCGGCACCACGATAATCAATCGCCTGAGCTGCTTTTACCGCCGCTTCACCCATCGCCTGACGCTGTGCCGGGGTAAAATTCGGTGCCGGTGCTTCTTCAATCACTTTTTGATGCCGGCGCTGAATCGAGCAGTCACGTTCGGCAAGATAGACCGCATTGCCGTGGTTGTCGGCAAACACCTGAATTTCGACATGGCGTGGTTTGGTCAGGTAGCGCTCCAGCAACATTTTGTCGTTGCCAAAACTGGCCTTGGCTTCGCGGCGGGCGCTGGCCAGTGCCGGTGCAAATTCATCGGCGTTCCAGACCACGCGCATACCTTTACCGCCGCCACCATAGGCGGCTTTTAACAGTTGCGGATAGCCAATTTTGGCAGACTCAGCAGCCAGGGTGGCATCACTTTGATCATCGCCATGATAGCCCGGTACTAACGGCACACCGGCGTGCTGCATAATTTTCTTGGCCGCGCTTTTTGAACCCATGGCTTCGATAGCTGGTACCGGTGGGCCAATAAAGACCACGCCTGCTTCAGCACAGGCGCGGGCAAAGTCTTCGTTCTCAGATAAAAAGCCGTAGCCCGGGTGAATCGCCTCGGCGCCGCTTTGTTTGGCAATAGCGAGGATTTTGTCCGCCCGCAGGTAAGAATCTTTACTGGCGGCAGGGCCAAGTAAAAAGGCTTCGTCGGCCAGACGCACATGGCGGGCGTTGGCATCGGCTTCTGAGTAAACTGCCACACAGCGAATACCCAGCTTGTGTGCGGTGTCGATCACCCGGCAAGCGATTTCGCCGCGGTTTGCTATCAGTATTTTACGGAACATACTTCCTTATCCTGCTGAATTAACGGGTTTACTGACCAGTTATTGTTATTTTTTGCATTGCGCAACCTGCAGCTGACGCATTTTTAATCCGCCAGCCAAGCCGGTTTGCGTTTCTCTAAAAAGGCTGTCAAGCCTTCCTGACCCTCTGCCGAAACGCGGATCTCGGCAATCGCCTGGGTGGTATGCGCAATCACATTGTTACTGATTTTACGGTTATAAATGTTGTGCAGCAGTGCCTTGGCAGCGCTAACCGCAGCCGGGCTATTTTGCAGCAGACTAGCGATCAAGCTTTCAGCTTGAGATGCCAGTTCACCGGCAGCGACAACCTGATGCAATAAGCCCAGAGTTAACGCGCTGTCTGCACTAAAGCGCTCGGCAGTTAAAAAGTAACGCCGGCACTGGCGTTCACCCAGCGCCCGCATCACATAAGGGCTGATTACCGCCGGGATCAGGCCGATTTTTACTTCGCTCAGGCAAAAACTGGCGCCTTGTTCGGCCAATGCCATATCACAACAGGCGACTAAACCCACAGCGCCACCAAAGGCGGCGCCCTGTACCAGCGCGATGGTCGGTTTTGGGAATTTATCCAGCTTATGCATCAGTGCAGCCAGTTCGTTGGCATCGTCCAGATTTTGCTGGTAGTTTTTTTGCGCCATCGAGCGCATCCAGTTTAGATCGGCACCGGCTGAAAAATTTTTACCGCGGGCGCTTAGCGTTAATACTTTGACCTTATCGTCGGCAGCCAGCTGGTCCAGTACCCGGATCAGTTCGGCGATCATCTGGTCGTCGAAGGCGTTGTGGACTTCCGGGCGATTTAGGATCAGGTTAGCGACACCGCGGGAGTCAATGCTAATTTCGGTATAATGTTGGCTCATAATGATGTCGCTCCGTTCTAATCGTTTTATACCGCTCGTGCCTCAATTAAACTTGATGACACACAAGAGTTTTTAAGCCCTTGGCTGCGGTAGAATTTTCGTAACAGCAGCATGGATGCTGCGGAGGCTGAAAGGGCACAGGGACGTGATCCTTGAAGCCGGTGAAGAAAATTACTACCCAGTTAAGGGCGTTGCACCGATCTA
>NZ_LCWL01000067.1:0-9120 GCF_001441695.1 Alishewanella sp. WH16-1
AGCTTAACTGACCGGCATTACCGTTATGGCGCCTTTTTATTGAGGCCAGGTTGCTGGGTGAGCAGTCAGGTTCGGCTTAATTCGTTGTCGATACCTGGCTAAGGTTAACGACAAACAGGAACTTCCTTGTCAACCTAACTTACGGCGCCGCTGCGCCAACCCCAACTAATCGTTCTTATTTCAGCCCCGGATAATCCTCACTGTGCCCGCTTCTCCGCCTAAACATCGCCTACGACATTTCAGGCCAGTTCAGACCCATAACCTGACTAGACACCCTACTTAACAAGCGGCTTAATTGAGATTCAGCACGCCCTGGGATTCACTGAATTATTACAGATGATTGGCTCACAGATACCAACTCTTTGGCAGAGAATCGTACAGCCCGGACGTAAAGGCATTGAACAGGCGAACGAGGCAATACAAATCCAGAGCAAAACTGGCAGTTTAAAGTCAAAAAAATGCCCGCAAAGCGGGCATTAAAGACAACCAGGGAGTTACACAGGTATTAGAAGCGGTAACGGGCACCTAAGATGTAACGTGGGCCAAATTGCCGTGCAAACAGGAATTGCTCTTCATAGCGGCCGTAACCTTGTTCGGTTTCGTTGGTCAGGTTAATCCCTTCAAAGAACACCGTAAAATTCTCTGTCACATCGTAGTTCACACTTAAATCCCACTGGGCATAAGCTTTAGCAAACTGCGGCGGTGCATCAGAGGAACCTTGCGACTGACCCACACCAATTAAGTAGCTATCGCGCCACGCATAGGTCAGTTTTACAGACCAGCCATAGTTCTCGTAAAACAATTGTAAGTTTGCCGAGTCACTCAAGCCCACTAACGGCGCTTGTTGCGTCAGGCTATTCACATCAAACTCGACATCACCGTTAACGATAGTACCGTTGATACCAAAACCAAAACCGGTTTCACCAATCAGGTGTTGCCAGGCTGCTTCAATACCATCTACCGTTTTGGTGTCCGGGCTGTTTTGTGGCTGGCTGATACTCCACACAATTAGTGGATCGGCACTGGTTGGTGAGATGGCACCATTGGCATCACCATGACCATTGGCCAGCATCTGATTATAGATTGCCGTATCCGTTGGTTGTTCACCGCGCGCAGTGATATCAGCAACTGCTTGTTGATAACGCGGGCCATTTAGAATGTCATGTAAACCTTCGATAGTAATATCTGTAATGGTGTTACTAATAAAGTTTTTAACACTTTTGCGATAGTAACCAATAGCCGCATAACTACCTGGGGCGTAATAGTATTCTAAGCTTAAATCAAGGTTGGTCGATTCGTAAGGTTGTAAATTGGTATTACCCTGACCACCGCTTCGTGAACCAGGTTTTGGACTGCCACTTAAGCTGCGGCCCCCACCCAGAGCACCTAAAGGTGCGCGGGAAATGCTTTTACCGACAGAAAAACGGCTGACTAAATCATCGGTCAGGTCAACACGTAAATCCAGCATTGGCAATAACACATTATGCGAACCCTCTAACGTCAGGAAGTTAGCATCGCCAGCCTCGTATTGCATAAGCCATTCTGACGGACTGACCCAATTTACCTGGCGCTCAACGTCCTGCAACACACTGCTGGTGACATCGGTTTGCTCATAACGAACACCCACATTTAGCTGTACCGGAAAACTGGCAACATCAAATTCCCAGGCCGATTGCAGATAAATGCTATCTGTGACTTCCTGAACATAACTTTCGCCGTACGGGCCATAAAAGGCATCCGGTACATAGGCATTTTCGCCTAACAGATTTTCGGTCAGATAGGCCGCCTGCCGGGCCACAGCTTCATCATAACTATAGGTGTAAAAATAGTTACTGATTAAACCATTGCCACCACCGGAAAATTGATCCAGGAAATTAGCCGTGCTTTGCTTGGTAAACATACTATCCGGGAAGATAAAGGTGTAGCTCGGATTAAAACCCGGGCCACCACGTAAACCACTCCAGGCATTGGAACCGCCAAGGTTCTGATCAGTGCGGGCTACGCCGCCTTTAATAGATACCAATGGAATCTTAAAGCGTGAGTTATACCAGGTGCTGTCTAACTGGAACTGTTGAATCTCAGATTCGCCCGGCGAATCAAAAAACTGGCTAAAGTTAGAATCGATTTCCGATGGATTTAACACGTTAGTGCCATTACGCCATAAGATATAGGCTTGCGGAATATCACCGGTACGGTAATCGTAGAATTTGGTGATCAGCTGGTCTGAGCCTAAGATAACCTGACCATTATTACCACTACCTTTGTCTGCGCCGTTATCGGTTTTGTTGCTGGAGTCGTGGTAGTCAAAGCTGACTTTCAAGTCATCAGTAACCTGCCACTCCATATTAAAACCGATAGACGCCGCTTTGACTTCTGTTGTGCCCTTACTGGCGGTGAAAGAGCCATCATCACCGCTGATATCAGCAAACAAAGCGGTACCTCGCTCATCCAACTCGTAGGCATTGATGTTGTCACCAAAGTTATTCCAGACGCCCCAACCAATACCTTCGCTACCAACAATGGCACGACTGCCGGTATAATCCACGGTGAAAGTAATATCATCGGTTGCAGCATATTGTAGTGTCAGTTGGCCGGTCGTTCTTTCCCGTTGGAAATCGGTAATGCCATAGTTCATGTCTTTCGGGAAGAAATGGTTACCGATTGGCAACCCATCTGCCCCTACCGGGCGCCGATCGATAACCTGAGTTGGGTTAGCTGGTAGCGGCACATTAGCCTGCCAGCCCTGAATATTGGCCTGCTGAATCTGGAAATCACGCCGCGCTTGTGAAAAAGAGAACGCGACACCGAACCGATCATCGGCAAAGGTATTGCTGTAAAGCGCTGCGAACTCAGGCGTAATGTCCTCTCCTTTTTCATTGGAGCTATCGTGTACACCCTTACCCATTAACGCCAGCTTTTGACCTGGGCTTGCTAAGGGTTTAGCAGTAACAATATTAACTGTCGCCCCTAAACCACCGCTTGGATTTTCAGCGCGTGCTGTTTTATACACTTCTAACGCACTGACGCCCTCTGAAGACAGATTTTCCAGATTATAGGAACGGGTATAACCGGTACCCGGCATTTGCCGGCCATTTAAGGTAATCAGGTTAAACTCTGGCCCGAACCCGCGCACCGTGATCTGGCTGCCCTCACCGTTAACCCGGCTTACCGAAACACCAGTAATACGTTGTAGTGATTCAGCTAAGTTGGTATCAGGAAATTTGCCCATTTCCTCGGAAGAAATGGCATCGACAACCCCTGAAGACTCGCGCTTAACATCCATTGAGCGGGCCAAACTGCCGCGAATACCGCGCACCTCAATAATTTCAACCTTAGGTTCGGCATTTTCATCTGTTGCTGGCGCATCCTGCGCCAGCAGCGGCAAACTTAATCCGGATAACAGTACCATTGACACTGCGGTAGCGACCCGGCTTTTGGTAAAAGTTGTTGTTTTCATCATATTCTACTCTCGTCGCACCGTTAGTTATTCGAAATTTCAACGTTATCAATCTGGTACACTGCACCCTGGCCAGTTCCCCAGGCCGGGAATACCATCAGTACGCTGATATCGCTGATATCTAAGCCGGCATCAAATAAACTTTGTAGTGAGAAACTGTAACGCTGCCATTCGCCGGTGACCGGTGCTACGCCATTGTTACCCGCACTTAGCGCTAACTCGACTGCAGTTGCTGCACCACTGGATTCAATCTTAAATAACCAGCTGCTGTTTGAATTAGTTGGCGCGGAGACAACGCGCATATCAAAGCTGACACTACCATTGGCCAGTAACGACGTCGCATCAAAGGCTTCCCCTTCATCAGCCAGGAAGCCCAGTACAGTTTCCGGCCAACCCAGAATTTCAAACTGCGCGACCTTACCGTACGGCGCATCTGCATCCACTACTTTTGGTTCCGAACCGGCACAGCAGTCCCATAATTCCCAGCCTGCTTTCACGGCGTCACGGAATAACACCAACTGATTAGCTGCCGCATTAGGATTAAAAATTTTCACATCATTAACCCGGAATACTGCACCTTCACCGGTGCCCCAGGCAGGGAAGATCATCAGTACATCAATAGCACTTATATCCAAACCGGCGTCAAACAACGATTGCACGCTAAAGGTGTAAGTAGCCCACTGACCTGTAACAGGCACTTGACCGCCATTACCGGCACTCAGAGGTAACTCAACTGCTGAATCACCACCCGCGGCTTCAATCTTAAACAGCCAGGTTGAATCAGGATTGGCCGGCGCAGCAACTACTTTTACCGCAAATTGCACCACACCATCGGCGAGCAAGGCTGAAGCGTCAAAAGCATTACCACCACCTAAGGGCGCACGGTTATTGAAACCCAGTACCGTTGGTTCAGCACCTACAGTGAACTCAGCGGCTAAGGTATTGGTATCTTCGTCCAGCACTTCAATTGGCGTGCTGCCACCACAGCAATCCCACATCGGCCAGTCAGTATTTGCCCCATTACTGAAAATCACCAGTTCAGGGAACGAAGCCGGTTGGGCAATTTTCACATTATCTAAGCGATAAACCGCACCATTACCGTTATCCCAGGCCGGGAACACCATCACCACATCGATTGCGGTCAAATCTAAACCTGCCGCATCTAACATGCTTAACGGGAAGGTAAAGGTTTGCCATTGGCCGACAACCGGCGCCACACCTTCGGTACTGGCAGTCAGCGGCAGTTCAACTGCAGTGGAACCCTCACTACTTTCGACTTTAAATAACCAGGGAGCGCCAGCATTATTAGGTAAGCTCACGACAAACATATCAAAGCTGATGCTGCCATTTTCAATTAAAGGTGAGGCATCAAAGGGGCTGGCAACGCCCGGTGGCGTGATAAAGGCAGAGCGGCTGACAAAACCATTTACTGTTGGTGCAGGACCAACCAAAAACTCATAAACGTCGCCACGCTCGGCATCCGCGACCAGTGCTGGCGTTGAACCACCACAGCAATCCCAGGCTGGCCAGTTTGGATTTGGTGTACCATCGAAGATCGTCAGATTTTGCGCCACACCGGTAGATGGCGGCGACGGGATAGGGGCTAAACCAGGAACTAAGGTGTTGGCATCTAAATACCCATCACGGATAGTTTCACAACCCTTGCCAGTATTAACATTGGCCTGACACTGATAAACCCGCACCCAGTCAACTTCCAAAGTTTGACCATTGGCGAACGCCTCGGCATCGATACCCAGATTATTTACGTTTTCAGGCCAGTTACCACCAACAGCCAGGTTCATAATTAAGTAAAAGCGTTGGTCAAAAGGCGCAGCGTTATACTGCACTGCCAGCTTACCGGTGGCAGTATTAAAGTACTCGGCGAACCAGCCACGATGGCTTAAACCAATCAACTCACCGCGACTATTTACCCGCACCCGCGATGCTTGCTGAGTTTGATACAGATAGTCATTTACATACCAGCGAATTTCACCTTCCTGCCATTCGATAGCGTAGGTATTAAAATTGTCGGCCGGATTAGCACCATTCGGTAAGGCATAATCTTTACCGCTGTTAACATTACCCGGAAAATCACGGCCATAATGTAGGGTGCCATAAACACGTGATTCGACCACGCCTTCAGCATTGGTCGTTTTCAGGTTCACCGCTTCGACAATATCGATTTCGCCGGATTTTGGCCAGCCACCATAAACTTCATCAGTCGGCATCATCCAAATTGCCGGCCAGCTACCCTGACCCGTTGGCATTTTGGCGCGCACTTCAATCCGGCCATATTTCCAATCGCCCTGATATCTGGAATTCAGGCGGGCAGAGGTGTAAGGCAGGGGGGCGCCATCCTCAGCAGGTTTGGCAACAATCTTCAGGGTACCATTCGAGACAAAAGCATTTTCAGCGCTGTCGGTATAGCATTGTTTTTCCTGGTTACCGCCGCCGCGGCAGTCTACTTCAAAAGTCCATTTACGTTGGTCAATGCTGGCACCGTCGAATTCGTCACTCCACACCAACTTCCAGTCGCTAACTGGTACAGTTGGATCGACCGCGGTAAAGTCGGAGTTGGTTTTTACATCCCCGCCACAACCGCTCAGCCCTGCTGCCAGTAGCACTGCAGCCAGGGGTTTCGCTGTTTTCATTTTAATTGTCATACCCTGAATTCCTGTTTTTTCACCTTGTCACGCCAGCGGCAGGCGACGCCAAACCGCCCACCAAAAAATGTAAGCGCTTACATAAGGTAGAACAAGAATTTTCAGCCGTCAATGCACTGTGTAAAAAAAGCTCAGATTTAATTCGGTATCACTGTCGGGTAAGTTGCACAACAGTGACACAAATAAAAAGGCGGCCATTGGTTAGCCGCCTTAGAATGATGCGAAAAACGTTAAAAAAACCCGATATTATTCGACCGTAACAGATTTCGCCAAATTACGTGGCTGGTCTACGTCGGTACCCTTGATAATGGCCACATAGTAGCTCAGTAACTGCAGTGGCAGGGTGTAGACGATGGGCGCCAGAATATCAGCCACATGCGGCACATTGATAACGCGCATAGTGGCATCTGATTTAAAGCGGGCATCGGCATCGGCGAACACATACAGAATACCGCCGCGGGCACGCACTTCTTCCACGTTCGACTGCAGCTTCTCCAACAGATCGTTATTTGGAGCAACGACGATAATTGGCATATCGGCGTCGATCAGCGCCAGCGGGCCGTGCTTTAACTCGCCGGCGGCATAGGCTTCAGCGTGGATATAGGAAATTTCTTTTAGCTTTAACGCCCCTTCCATCGCGATAGGATACTGATCGCCACGACCGAGGAACAACGCATGGTGCTTGTCGGCAAACTCTTCTGCCAAAGCTTCAATTTGCGGCGCCAGCGTCAGTGTTTCTTCCAGCTTGGCTGGCAGGCTGCGCAGGGCGGCTGTTAGCTCTCGCTGTTGCTCCAGCGTTAAACCGTTATATTTACCCACCGCCAATGTTAACATCGCCAGGCCCACTAACTGGGTAGTAAAGGCTTTGGTAGAGGCAACCCCGATTTCGGCGCCGGCACGGGTCATAAAAGCCAGATCCGATTCGCGCACCAGCGACGAGCCGGCGACATTACAAATCGTCAGGCTACCCAAATAACCAGCTTCTTTCGCCAAGCGCAGTGCCGCCAGAGTGTCGGCCGTTTCACCGGATTGTGAAATGCTTACCAGCAGGCTGTTTGGCTGCACAAAGGATTTACGGTAGCGGAACTCAGAAGCAATTTCGACATTACAGGACACGCCAGCCAGCGCTTCCAACCAGTAACGGGCAACCATACCCGAGTGGTAGCTGGTGCCGCAGGCGACGATTTGAATATGTTTTACTTTTTTAAACAGCTCAGCCGCGCCATTGCCAAAGGTTTCATCCAGCACGCTGTCGCTGCTCAGCCGGCCTTCCAGCGTGTTATTGATCGCACTTGGCTGCTCGTAGATTTCTTTTAGCATAAAGTGGCGGTACTGTCCTTTGTCGCCGGCGTCATAGCTAACGTTAGACTCATGCACTTCGCGCTCGACCGCCTGGCCGTTTTTATCAAAAATGCTAACGCTGTGGCGGGTGATTTCCGCCACATCGCCTTCTTCTAAAAAGATAAAGCGGCGGGTAACAGGTAACAGCGCCAGCTGATCCGACGCAATAAAGTTTTCACCGATACCCAGACCAATCACCAGCGGGCTGCCCGAGCGGGCCACTACCACGCGGCTGGCATCGGTTTTATCCAGCAGCACAGTACCATAAGCACCGTGTAATTGTTTTACCGCGGCCTGCACCGCAGTCAGTAATGAACTGTGGCTTTTCAGCTCTTCTTCAACCAGGTGGGCAATCACCTCGGTGTCAGTATCAGAAGTGAAGATATAGCCTTTGGCTTTTAAGGCGTCGCGTAATACGGCGTGGTTCTCGATAATACCGTTATGCACCACCGTAATGTTGCTGGAAACATGCGGGTGGGCATTGCGCTCGCTTGGTTCACCATGGGTAGCCCAGCGGGTATGAGCGATACCGGTACCGCCGGGAACCGGCTGCGCAGCAACCGCATCCGCCAGCTCTTTCACCTTACCCAGGCGGCGTAAACGCTGTAACTCACCGCTTTCGCTCACCACTGCCACACCGGCTGAGTCATAGCCGCGGTACTCCAGCCGGCGTAAACCTTCGACCAGAATATCTACCACATCCCGTTGCGCGACCGCGCCGACAATACCACACATAGCTATACTCCAATAAGTTACTAAATAAATTCTAAGTTATCGAGGTCAGGTTAATCAGGCCTGAACCCGGATCACCCGTACCCCGTGTTGTGTAATTTCTGCGGCGGCGGCTTCGGGTAGACCGGTATCGGTCACTAACACCTTAACCAGCGACCAGGGCAGTTCCAGATTATGGATTTTGCGTCCCAACTTGTCGGACTCCAGCATCACTATCACTTCGCGTGATACTTCCGCCATCACCCGGCTTAAACTATACAGCTCGTTATAGGTAGTGGTGCCACGCGCCAGATCGATACCATCGGCACCAATAAATAACTGATCAAAATCATAGTTGCGTAACATCTGCTCTGCCAGTTGGCCCTGAAAAGCTTCCGATTGCGGATCCCAGGTACCGCCAGTCATCAGCAGCGTCGGTTCGTTTTCCAGCTCGCGCAGTGCATTGGCAATGGCCAGCGAGTTGGTCATTACCACCAAACCGCGTTTTTGCGCCAGCTCAGGTAACAAGGCCGCCGTGGTGCGGCCACTGTCGATAATAATCCGGTAATGATCTTTAATCAGCGCCGCCGCTGCTTTGGCAATCGCCAACTTTCGCTCTGAAACTTTTTCCAGGCTGCTGTCTGAGACAAAGTCCTGTGGCACCGGCACCGCACCACCATAGCGGCGCAATAACAACCCCGCGGCCTCTAATGCCGTTAAGTCTTTACGAATCGTCACTTCGGAGGTTTGAAATTGCTCGGCTAACTGCTCAACAGTCACTTCGCCCTGTTGTTGCAGGCGGGCGACGATCAGATGGCGGCGTTGCTGGGTATTACGCTTATTCATTTCTTTCGCTTAAGTTTCGAAACGAAACATATTTTAATGATCTTTGTTGCTTTTGCAAGCAACCAAGATAAGAAAATAATTTAATGATAACTATTTGCATTT
>NZ_LCWL01000068.1:0-15196 GCF_001441695.1 Alishewanella sp. WH16-1
GATCTAAAGACGACTATAGTAATAAGGTCGATGGAGAGAGCGGGCCTAGCCCGAATAGGGATGTTCTGGTCGTTGTAAAATTTGTCCTGCATTGCCGGGGAGCTTAGGCTCCCCGATTTTTTAAGCCGCGATCCATCGCGGAAATCGAATTTGGTAATGCAAACCCTGCCCTGGCGCACTTTGTACGTTAATGCTTCCCTGCAGGCGCACTGTCACCAGGTTGTAGACAATATGTGCCCCCAAACCACTCCCTCCCTGATTGCGCTTGGTAGTGAAGAAAGGATCGAATAGCTGACGTAACTGCTCGGTAGTCATACCGCGGCCATTATCACTAAAATTAAGCTGTATCCAATCGTCATCCGCGGTAACTTCAATGCTGATCTGCGCTGCGGTTTGCCCGTCTAAACCATGAATTAACGCATTGATGACCAGATTGGTCAGCACCTGAGCCAGGGCTCCGGGATCAGAATATAAGGGTAAGGGATCGGGACATTGCAGTTGCAACTGACAATGTTGCTGCTTTAAGCGGGAACGTAACGACAACATCACATCCTGCAGATACTGATAAAGTTCAAACTCACGGTAGCTGTCTGTGCTTTGGTCGACAGAAACTTGTTTAAAACTGGAGACTAAATCAGCGGCGCGCTGCGTATTCACTTGCAGGATTTTTAAACCATCTGCCAGCTGCTGCATAAAGCGCTCAAACTGACTTTGTTGCATGGTGCGGCTGGCAAAGGCAGCCGCCAATTGCTGCTGCTCACTTTGTAAGTGACTGGTGGCAGTAACACAAATCCCAAGCGGTGTATTAATTTCATGAGCGACACCGGCAACCAAGCCACCCAGTGAGGCCATTTTTTCCTGCGTGATCAGTTGTTGCTGGGTTTGTTGCAGCCGTTGATAGGATAATTCCAAGGCTTGATTCTGTTCTGCTAACTGAGCAGTACGCTGTGCCACCTGTTGCTCCAGTTTGTGACGAACCCGATATTCCCGTTGCAGTTTCCAATGAACAAACCAGCCGATACCAAGCGCGACACTGAATAATAACCCTAACCTGAACCACCAGGTCAGCCACCAGGGCGGTAACACCTGCAACGCCAGCTGTGTGGGTTGTTGCCACTGTCCATCAGCCAGTCGGGCGCTGACTTGAAATACATAGTTACCCGGTGGCAGTCGGGTATAGGTTGCTACCGCATTTTGGGCACTAGTCAGGATCCAATCCCGATCGAACCCAACCAGCTGATAACGATATTGGATTAACCGCGGTTGTTTAAACTCGGGCGAGGCAAAACGTAAGCTAAACATGTCTTGCTCATAATTCAATTTCAGATGCTCTAACCGCTCGAGCGCTTTGGGCAAGAGGTCGCTCCCGGCAGGTACCGGCTGATTAAAGAGTTTCAAACCGGTTAACTGAACCGGGCTTAAAGCAACGCGCTGTGGCAGCTTGTCTACGTCAAAGTAATCAAAGCCACGGGCACCACCACGGTAAATCCGCTTACCATCTACATCCCAGGCGCCAATCCAGGTTACGCTTTGCATACCGTGCATTTCGTCAAGTTCCAGATAAGTGTTTTGCTCTGGTAACCAATGCAAACGATAGAGTAAGCGGAATATATCGGCTTGTTGTAGCTCCGGGTCCTGATCTTCTGGCGCCAGATAGGCTTTAAAGCCCTGAATAGTCTCTGGCTGCTCTGCATCCCGCAGCACCCGGTGATTCACATTACCCGCTCTTACCCATAGCTGCTGCTGTGTATCTTCTATAATCAGCTGGATACCATTTAGCCGCAAACCATGGCTGCTGCCGGGGTGCTGCATCCAATAGTCAACCTGACCAGTGGCCGGTTGATAGCGAGCCAATCCCTGATCGGTTGAACCGATCCAGATCGCTCCCAGATAGTCCTCACTGATGTTGTTGACATCTTCAAACCGCACCACAGGCTCAGCGCCTTTTGCCTGGCGGAAATGCCGCACTGCGGTCCGCTGTGGATCTAACCGGAACAACCCCTGGCCACGACTGCCAATCCAGAGATTTTGCTGGCGGTCTGTAAACAGAAAACGCACTATCGGTTCATCGCCAGCGTTCAGACTAAACAATTGCCAGTGGCCCGTCACTGCGTCTAGCTGGAACAGGCCTTTGTCTGTCCCCAGCCACAACACGCCTGCCTGATCTTGCTTCACCGTTTGTACTGAGCTGACCTGAGTCGCTGTTACCGGAATAGGCCAATGTTGCAGCTCGCCGGTTAGAGGATTAAAGTGCACCACACCACCTTCGCGGTTGGCCAGCCACAGACTATCGGCGGCAACCGCATCTAATCCCAGCACATTCGGCGCCGGTAGCAGACCATGCGCAGGCTGGCCGGGTGGCAGCGTTTTGATTTGTTTGGCGAAGCGACTTAAGCCTTTAAAGCCCGCCTGACTGATCGTCCACAAAATACCTTGCTGATCATAATACAACCCGAGTAAGTCGCTGCGCGGTAGGCCATCGCTGAATTCGGCACTGTAAGGATAATGTTGCCATCCGCCAGCCACACTAAAATACCAGAGTCCACCCCGACTATCAGCGCTATAACTGCTTAGCCAAAGCCCATTATCTGCATCAACGCTTAGATCAGACAGCAAAGCCTGTTGCAAAGCAGGCGGTTGCGGCACCTTAACAAAGTGTTGTTGCGCCGCCTGGTAACGAAACAACCCCTGCCCATAACTGGCAGCGTAAATCTGACCGTCAGCCGTAGCGCGGATCCGGGTTACAGAAACGCCGCCAGTAGTTTGCGCAAAGTGCAGTTGCTGCCAGTCTGCACTGTCCGCCGGTTGATATAACACGCCACCTTGTTGCTGCCCTATGGTACGCAGAGGGGCATCGCCGAGCGCCAGCCAGAGCCCGCCCTGAGGATCAACGTAAATATCATTGATATGGTTTACCGCTAAGTTCGGCAGATTAGGTAAGGCAATCGGCAAGAATTGCTGTTGTTGTGGCTGCCAGCGAAATAAACCGCCCCCATAGGTCGCCACCCAGAGCGTCTGATTGGCATCAAATAACAGCGAAGAAATTTCTGCCGCCGCACTAAAGTTGGCAGTTAGTTCATAGCGGGTAAAACGTTCGGTCGCCGGATCATAGTAATTCAGGCCACCATAGCGGGTACCGACCCAAAGCCCCCCGTCGGGCGCGGGAGCTAAAGCAGATACCCAACTGGCGGATAAGGCATCAGGGCGTCCGGGATCGGCGCGAAATTCTAACACCTCAGTGCCATCATGCCGAAATAAGCCTTGCTGAGTACCAAGCCACAGAAATCCCTGCTGATCACGTGCCATCGTAGTTGGCACCGGTAAAGACTTATTCGGATGGGTCAGATTAATAAAGCGGCTGTACACCGGAGTGGCGGCAGGATCAGGTAAGGACTCAGCACCGGCTGTCGCGACAAAACACAGTGCGATAGCGTGTAACAACGCGAATTTTAGCCAGTACTGCACGCCATACTTCTTCCAGCCAGAGTCTATGCCAAAAGTATTACCCGTGCTCCGACTGAGTGCAAGAGAGATTTTGTACTATCTGCTACCGGATGATGCGCCGGGTATGAAGGCAATACGGCCTTGCTGCACCGCTAGATTAAGCGGCATGGCGGTGAGTAACTTAACCTTAGGATCCTCTCGGTCAAAACGATATACCGGGTTGGTCGCCAGAAATTGATTGACCAGTTGCAACAGCTCATTGCTTACCGGCGTAAGATTACCGCGATAGCCCGCGGCCTCAATAGAGGAATTAAGCAATTTAACTGAACGCACGTAAACCGCCTGCTCGCTTGCATCATAATAAGGCACACCTTCAACTTGCAGCTGTAAATCTGCCGGATAGGTCAAGCCAAATAAACTTAAGCTGGCGTTAGCGGCAGTTTGAATCCGAATCACATCCGAATTATCCGGGCCAATCTGCACGCTCATCTGGTCTACCGCCATTTTCAGCGGTATACCGGCCACATTAGCTTGCCGCGTCAGCTCAGGCACTTTGCGCGTTAACAACTGTTCCAAATCAGCCTCTGACACCGAAAACACTGACACCGGGGCCAGCTGGCTGCAGCCAACTAACAGAACACTACATAACAAGGTTATTAAAATGCGCATAATCACTCTCAAACATGGCAGCGCTACTCGGGCGAGCGCAGACTCATAATGGCGTATAGTATAATACTTACACCTTAGCAGAGCCTGAACAAGCTGCCAAAGTTGTGGTAGATCAACTCGCATCGAAACCAGATTGAGTTTTAGTTAAAAAGGCGTATTCTTAATTTAGATTAATCAAATTAAGCTACCCGATGCCGGCCAGCACTCAGTCTGCTTCTTCTTTATTCTTCTTTGGTTCCCATACCGCGCTCGGATTCTTTCTGGCGCTACTGGCCGCGCTGACTTTTTCCCCTTTGCTGTTTCAGCCCAGCCTGCCCCCGATAGGCGACGATTACTATCTGCCTGTACATACCAGTCTCGAAGTTATCGCTATCACGATTAGCGCCCTGATTTTCACCGTGGTAAGAGAACAAGCCCGTTATGAACTAAAAAGAAGAGGTGTGGTGCTGGCAGCCGCCTTTTTTGCCGTGTTCTGGCTTGATTTGGCACATATGCTGTCTTTTGAGGGAATGCCCGCTTATTTCAGCGAAAACTCAGCTGCAAAAACCATCAACTTCTGGCTAACCGCCCGCCTGGTCGCGGCATCCGCCTTGCTTTATGTGTTGTTGCCGGTGGCAGATCTGCCGGCCAGACGAGCTGAGCTTTGGCTGGCAATGGGTTGCAGCACTCTGCTGGTCCTGTTTTGTCATCTGTGGTTTATCGGCTATCCACAGTGGGTACCTGCAACCTATATTAGCGGTGTCGGTTTAACGCCGTTTAAAGTATTTACGGAATATCTGGTTATCGGGCTTTGTCTGGGTAGTCTGGCCTTACTCTGGCGCTTCCGCCAACAGTCGAGGCCTTATCATGCCCCGGCATTAGTTGCCGCCCTGGTAACCACAATGTTGTCAGAGTTTTTATTTACCCTGTATAGCGATATCAATGACACCTATAATTTGGCTGGTCATTTGTTAAAGGTATTGTCCTATCTGTTTTTATACCGGGCTCTGGTTTACGAAAATCTGGTGGAGCCCTTTCATAAATTGGCGGCGTCGTCCGCCGAGCTGACTGCGACTCTAAATGCCGTACCGGATTTGTTATTTGTTGTTGATTTACACGGTCGCTTTTATCGCGCTCATACCGGACAGAACCAACAATTACTTTATCCGCCAGAATATTTTCTTGGTAAAACTATGACTGAGGTCATGCCCGAATCAGCAGCCAGCGCTGGTATGCAAGCGATAAACGAAGCCTGGAAAAATAAAGGGGTGTCGTCAGCCAAGCAGTATACGCTGGAGTTAGGCGCTAAAATGCAATGGTTTCAGGTCATTGCTTCGCTTAAATTAGAGAGCAAACGGGCTAGCATACCCCATTTTGTGCTGGCTGCCCGTAATATTACCGATCAAAAAATTGCTGAAGCCACCGAACAACTCAATGCGCTGGCGTTTCACACCCGCGAAGCCATTATGATCACCGATGCGCAGCGCCGGATTATCAGAGTCAATCCGGCCTTTACCGAGATCACTGGCTATAGTGAGCAGGAAGTTTGTGGTAAAACACCGGCCGTGTTGCGCTCTGGTCTACATGACGAAAGTTTTTATCAGCAACTATGGCAACAACTGGAAAAAACGGGCGTTTGGAGTGGTGAACTCTACAATAAGCGAAAAAATGGCGAGGTGTACCCGGAACATATCATCATTAATGCCATTACCGATGCCAAAGGCACGGTCAGTCACTATATTGCCAGCTTCAACGACATTAGCGCCAGCAAATCGGATCAGGAACGAATTTATAAACTCGCCTATTATGACCCCTTAACCCAACTCCCAAACCGGCGCTTACTGTTAGAGCGCATCGCCGAATGTCAGCGTGATGCCGAGCGCAGTGGACATTTTGCTGCCTTACTCTTTATCGACCTGGATCATTTTAAACGCCTGAACGATACGCTAGGGCACTCATACGGCGATGAATTGCTGCAGCAACTGGCCAGTCGCTTACAGCAGGTATTGCGCCAGACAGATACCCTGGCACGGCCGGGTGGGGACGAGTTTATCCTGCTGGCACCAACTTATAAAACCGATGCCGAAGAAGCTGCCGAAGATGCAGAAAAGCTGGCAACCAAGCTATTACTGCAAATCCGCCAACCCTTTTCGTTGAAGCAGTTGCCCTATCAGATCACCGCCAGCATAGGCATTGTGTTGTTTAACGATGGTTCCAGAACAACGGATGAATTAATGTCATCTGCCGATATGGCGATGTATTACTCGAAAGAACAAGGGCGAAACCAGTTGTATTTCTTTGAGCAAAGCATGCAACAACGGGCTCTGTTGCGCCAACAGCTGGAATCAGAAATGCAGCAGGCACTGCATGACAAACAGTTTAAATTATTTTATCAACCTAAGGTCAATAACAAAGGCAAACTCACGGGTTACGAGGCCTTATTGCGCTGGCAACATCCGCAGCGCGGCATGATTAGCCCGGAAGAATTTATTCCGGTCGCCGAACACTCTGGCTTTATTACCACTCTAGGGCAGTGGGTTATTGCCGAGGCCTGTGTTGCATTAAAACAGCTGACCGACCCTGGTTTGACTATCGCAATTAATGTCAGTAAACGGCAATTACAAACCGACGACTTTGTGATCCGAACGCTCAATCAGATCGCCACGGCAGGGGTCAGAGCATCCCAACTGGAATTGGAAATTACCGAAAGTATGTTAATGACTGACGTCGAACAAACACGGGAAAAATTGCTGCAGTTACACCAGCAAGGAATCCGTTTTGCGTTGGATGATTTCGGGACCGGCTACTCGTCACTGGCGTTTTTAAAAAATGTACCCATTCAGGTGCTGAAAATCGATCGCTCTTTCGTCCGCGACTTTCTGACTGATCAGACTGATTATGCCATTGTCGATACGATTATTAGTATGGCCAAAGCACTGAAACTAACGGTCGTCGCCGAAGGGGTTGAAACTGAAGAGCAGTTTAATATGTTGTCCTGGCTGCGCTGTGATTTGTTTCAGGGCTACCTGTTTGGTCGTCCGGCAGCAGACTTTGCAGCTCCCACCCTGCTGCAAGCTACCGAGAATTAACTGCCAGTGTAAGAGGCTAACGCCACTATGTATGAAGTCGATGCAGAAAAGCAACTTTATCCGGCAATCCTGGCCGTACCACGGCAGCACTTTGTCGCTGACGCCAGCCGCGAGCCACTGATCACCGGTCACAGCCTGCCAACCCAGGCGGCGATGCAACGTTTACTAAGTTTAATCCCACCGCCGCATCCGGATGCTACGGTATTACATGTGGGCACCGGCAGCAGCTATATAGCCGCGGTATTGGCTCAAATGGCTAGTCAAGTCTATGCACTTGAGCGCGACGCTGCGGTGGCAGCTCTGGCAAGCAGTCGCCTTGCCACGCTGCACCTTAACAATGTGCAAGTCATCCATGGCGACGCTGAGCAGGATTTTGGGCCACTGCCGCCCTGTCAGCTCATTTTATGTACCTGTCAGCTACGTAGCTTTAAGTATCTGGAGCCATTATTAACCGAGCATGGTTTTTTAGTGGTACTGGAGGATGAACAGGATGGGCTATCAAATCTGGCGTTATATCAAAAAGATAACGGGAATCTGCAGCAGCGCCGTAATCTTGGCTGGATAGACTTCAGTCGTCGTTTGCAACAAAGTATTATCGATTTGGGCCTGGCCGATGAACAGTTAATTCGCGAAGCCAGCCTGGAAGCGAAAAAGCTGCACAAACCGCTGATGCAGATCCTGAGTAAAAAACTCAACCTGGATGATCAAAAGTTATTCAGCTCGCTGGCAAAAGAACGTCAACTGCCATTTAAAGCCTTTGATGAGCTGGTCAATGACATCGACGCGAGTTTGTTCAATTTGTTCTCCAGAACCTATCTCGATCGCCAACGTGTGCTACCACTTAAATATCAACAGCAACAGCTACTCCTCGTTACCGATAATCCTGACGTACAAATTGACGAACTTATCGGTATGAACGGCAGCGGTGGCGTCGCCTGTATTTTAGTTACTCCGAATGACTTTAAGCGTCTGTGGTCACATCTGGATATGTCGAAACGTGGTAATGATGCCATGTCACAGCAAAGGGTGCAAAGCGATGACAGCGACACTACCGATGCACCCGCTCAAGCGGCCGATACCATTAACCCTTACCTGGTGGCGCTTTATGAAGCCATCTTGCTGGAGGCAGTCAGCGAAAATGCCAGTGATATTCACCTCGAATTTTATAACAATGCTGCCAGGGTTCGCTTAAGGGTAGATGGCGATCTGCATGATATTCCGCATTTTCAGTTTAGTCTGGCGGAAATGGCCGGGCTGGTAAATATCATAAAAATCCGCTCAGAGCTGAATATTGCTGAGCGGCGTTTACCTCAGGGGGGTCGCTCGCAACTCAAGCACGGCGCAAATACCTATGATTTACGGATCCAGACCCAACCTTCGTTGCACGCCGAACATGTGGTGATTCGGCTGCTAAAACACACCGGCCGCGCCCTGACGATGCAAGAGTTGGGAATGTCCGCTAAAGTCGCCGGCTATTACCACCGTTTACTCAATAATCCAGCGGGCTTGGTGCTGGTCGTCGGCCCTACCGGCTCTGGAAAATCAACAACCTTATATGCTGGTTTACAGGAATTAGCCGACGACGGCACCCGCAAGGTAATTACCGTTGAGGATCCGATCGAATATTCGATTGACAATATTCAGCAAACCCGCATTCGCAGTGAAATTGGCTTTGATTTTCCGGATGCGTGATGTGGGAAACCGCGAAACTGAATGCCGGCGCCGGTATCGATATTAATCTCGACCCACTGCTATTTGAAATGCTGGCCACCATTTTTCATGAACTGCGCAACGGCCAAACCCTGGATGGTCGCAGCACGGACCGCCTGGCGGCGGCTGCTATGTCAACCGCGGAAGCCGTGGTGGTAGGCCATACGCTGTGTGTGCATAGTTATTACTATCAGCAAGGCCAGCTGGAATATGGGCAGTTGCTGCATTTCTTACTGGGGTCAGCCTTAAAAGATAACCCGGAAGACCGCCGCCGTTTGTTTCATTACTTTGATAGCGAAATCAGCAATAAGGCCGGTGCACACTGGCAACAACTCTATCAACAGCGAGAGCTGATATTGTAATTTTGTAAATTTTTTATTTCAATGCTTGCACAGCCATTTAAACTGTATTAGTGTATTAATACAGTTTAAATGGAGACAGGGATATGCCCGCAGTAATCGAAGTAAACAACTTAAGCCGCCACTTTAGCGGTCGTCGTGTGCTGAACCAGCTACAAGCCACAGCAGCTGAGGGCGATGTGATAGCCTTACTGGGCAAAAATGGCGCCGGAAAAACAACCTTACTGGAAACGATTCTCGGCTTTGCCGTACCGCAGCATGGCGAGGTGCGCTTATTCGGCACCGCCAGTACTGAAATTGGCGCCCGCGAAAAGCAACAAATCGGTTTTGTGCCGCAGCAAGATGAGTTGCTGGAGCAACTGACACCCTATGAGCAACTGGAGTTATTTGCCCGCTTCCAACCGAATTGGGATCCCAAGCTGGCAGATCGCCTGTGTAGTAGCTGGGAAATTCCGCTGACGACCCGTATTAACAAACTGTCTCTCGGACAGCGCCAGAAACTCTCCATTATGCTGGCGCTTTGTCATAACCCCAGACTCCTGATCCTCGATGAACCGGTTGCCAGCCTGGATCCGCTGGCAAGGCGGCAGTTTCTGACCGAGCTGGTGAATATTGCCGCCGATCAACAAACGACCATTATCTTCTCTTCCCATATTGTTACCGATATGGAGCGGGTGGCGAATAAAGTCTGGCTACTAAAAGATCAGCAGTTGTTATGGCAAGGCGAACTGGATGCGCTGAAAGAGTCGGTCGTACGGCTGCATTTTAGTTCCACCAAAGCGCTACCGGCCACCTTGCTTGAGTTAAAAGTGTTACATCAACAACAGCAGACCACACAATACACTCTGACCGTAACCAACTGGCAACCGCAGTGGCAGGCCAGTTTAGAGCAGCTACTGGCTACTGATATCCGGGTTGAATACCTGAATCTGGAAGAGATTTTTCTGGAGCTGCACCGATGAAAGCCTGGTTTGCCTTGCTTGGCCGCCTGTTGTGGCCGAGTTTCGTTATTAAAGTGGTTTGGGGCTTATTGTTACTGCTGCTCGCTGTCACCTTACTTAGTGCGCAACCAAAAACTGTGGTAGTGCCTCTGGCCTGTTTGATGTTATTGCTATTTTGTATTCCACTACAGTTTATGACATTGTGCCGGCGCGGCAGCTGGCGCTTACTGCCACACTTTCAGCGCCATAGCCGGCAACAATTGCTACTCAGTGCCGTATTATTCGGCTGTTTAGCTGGCGCCCTGCTGTGGCTGACAGAGCAAAGCTTTATATTGGGCTTGCAGTTAGGTGTGCTGGCTTTTGCTGGCTTAATCCTGCCGTGTCTGGTGCTGGGCCATTTGCGACCACTTTGGTTTGGTAGCAGTTTACTAATTCTGGTACTGGCCGCCAAATTACCACAACAGTTGCCGTTGTTCAGCCTGCCATTGTTCTTAACCATTCTTGGTTTAGTCAATATTTTGCTACTCGCCTGGTTTGCCCTGAATTGGTTAACGCCTGATACAGGTTATCGCCATCGCTCTGCTAAAGGCATAACTAGTCCGTGGCAGGTCATGCAGCGCCTGAATCGTCGGGCTGGCTCACTGCCCGGCACCTTACTATTAGGGCAAGGTGATAGCTGGGTTTCACGCAGCGTGCGTTATCTGGCTTATTGCTGGTATTTGCCGGTAATCATGTGGCTTTGGAGTAGTTTGTTTGACAATACGCCATTCACAGAGAACCCTTTTCTGCGAGCTTTGTATATTTTCTTACCCGCAGTCTTTTTACTTGAGCAACTGACCCTGATGCTAAAACGAGTCAGACGGGCCTGGTTACAGCTGCCGCTTAGCCGGGATCAGCTTTATCCAATGCTGGAGCGACAGGCAGCACAACATATCCTGCTTTGCACCCTTATCGTAGCACCACTGGTGCTGCTGGTGTCACCACACTACATTGCCGCAGCCTGCACTTTGCTATTGTGGCCCAGCCTGGTGGCTAGCTCAGTCCTGGTCAATTGGCGTCTGATTCAGCAACCACTGTGGCAAAGTGGGCTGGTGCTGGTAAGCCTGCAAATTGCCGGCGTATTACTGTTAATCACCTGCTGGAACCAGCCGCAAATATTACTGCTGCTCACGGCTGCGCTCTGGTTGTCGGTCGCCATCTTACGTCTTAGTGTTAAAGCCCAGCTGCAACAACTGGATTGGGGACAACTCAAGTTAGCCAACCTACAGACTATCAGGAGCGGGTTATGAGTAACAAAGCCGTGTTACCAATCGCTGTCAGCAATTGCGCCCGGCTGCTCACCATTACGCCTTTAGGCAGCTTTGTGTGGGGACTAATAGGTTTTTTCTGGGTTCTGGGCTTTCTAGCTCCCTTAGGCTTTGTAGTGGCAAATCTGATCCTGCTGCCTTATTACTATGGTAGCCTGTTACCGAAAGCCTTGTATTTTATGCGCAGCAGTTATGGCCGTTTGTTACTCAGTCAGACTGAACGGCTGCTGAGTCTGGCACTGCTGGCACTGTTAATAATCCTGTTACCCATTCCGGGCTTGTATCAGGTCGCTGACGATCAGTTAAGTGCAGTACCACTGTGGCAACTGATACTGATGTTAGCTGGTATCCATGCGCTGCTACATACAATGGCGTTATTAGTAAACAAACAAAAAGCTGATGCGGTTCTCGGGATCCTGGTTTTCACAACTTACCTGACGCCGAACTGGTATTTCCTGCTGCTGTTTGACCATCCACAATGGCTTGGCATAGTGTTAGCTGTGGCAAGTCTGGGTGTTGCAGCCGTTCTTAGTAAAACATTACTGGTATCCGGTAAGCTACCCAAGCCAGAAATCAGCCTAAATTGGTGGCAAAGGGTAATACAGCCGTCTTTAGCACTTAGCCTGCATCTGCAACAAAACGGCCAATGGTTTTATCGGCTCTTTATCTATAGTTGTTATTGCTTTGCATTACCGGTTGTCGAAAGCATCGTTTATCGGTTTACTGCCGGTCAGTGGCAGTGGTTACCCACAGACAGCTGGTCAATCTTCAACAATATGCTGCTGTTTAGCCCCTTAATGTGTTGGCTGCTACAGGTCCGACAACAACAGAGTAATCTCAGCAAAGCCTGGTTGTTTTATCCCTTTAGCCGCCAGCAGCTATTTTATTACCTGGAGCGCTATTATCTGCAGCAGCTGCTGTTGCTATTGCTGCCACTAAGCCTCTTGCTGCTCAGTCGTGGACTGGCACAGGCAGAGCTGCTGGTGGCCCTGATGCTAAGCCTGGGTTTATTGCTCAGTAGTACTTACCTGTTACTTGGCGCCAATTACAAGTTAGGTTTTGGCTGCAGCTACGGCCTCATCTTGGCGCTATCCATTGATATCTGGCCAGTCTCTACCCAAACCATCACCCAAAGCTGGCTATTGACCGGCTTATTGCTGCTTACATTACTATTACGCAGCTGGGCAAATAAAAACTGGCAACAGCTGGACTTTACCCAGGCCGCTAAAGCAGTGAGGCAGCAGGATGTTTAGCATTAACCCCAATAGTGGCGAACCCATATACCGGCAGCTCACCGAGCAGGTCAAACGCATGGTGGCCGGAGGTCAATTGCAGCCGGGCGCCGAGCTGCCCTCAGTCCGGGAATTAGCCGCGCAATATGCGATTAACCCGATGACTATCTCCAAAGCCTATAGCCTATTGGAGGCCGAAGGCCTGTTGGAGCGCCAGCGTGGCAAGCCGATGACGATAGCCGCAGCCAGCGCGCCGAACCAAACCGAAGCCAGCCGTCTGCAGCAACTCTTGCCGCAATTGCAACAACTGGCACTGGCTGCGAATCAGTTGCAACTTTCCAAAGAAATTGTAATATCCACGTTATCCAACTTACTCGACAGGACGTCAAATGATGCTTAAACACCTCTCGCCACTGGTGAAAATCCGTAACTTTTGCCAACGCCACCCATTACGTGTGTTGCTTGCGACCATTTTTTCGATTGCAACAGTACATTATGCCCTGCAGCAAGAGGTTGTCTTAACACTGGCAGCATTTAATGGCTTGATCCAAAGCCTGATATTAGGCTTGCAGCCCAAGCCATCAAGCGAGCCCGAATGGGTGGCGGATGTGTTTACCCAGCTAAAGCGTGAGCAAGATGTGCTTCACGTGAAACAACGTCAACTTCAGGTGCAGCAGATTAAAAAGGTGGCGCTGAGCAAGCTGGACGAGCAACAGGCACTACTGGATTTTCCGTTTAATCTTTATCGCGCTGCCGCAATGCGCTTTCCAGCCAAGCAACTTCCTGCGCTAAAAACCTGGTTAGCGGCAGAATTACCGCAGGCAGAGATAATCGACTAACTGGCTAAACCAGCCAGAGCAGCTAACGCTGACCGGAGTGTGATATGCTCTGCGGTGGGGAACAACCAGGCAGAGCGACTATCGCTCTGGTAAACCATAATAACGAGAACCATCTATGTTACTGATCCTAAAATTAGTCGCCGGCATCGTGCTGGGGATGTTAATGGGGCTGTATGCACCACATTGGCTAACACAAATTCTGATCACCTTTAAAGCGCTATTTGGTCAGTTGTTATTTTTCACCATTCCATTACTGATCTTATTCTTTATTACCAGTGGTATCGCCGCCCTGCCGCGCAATTCGGGAAAACTATTGGGTCGCACTCTTGGTCTGGCCTATGTTTCGACTATTGCTGCCGGTGTACTGGCATTTTTGATTGCCGCCCTGGTCATTCCGATGTTGGCACCCGCAGCGGCCGATCTGGCGGGTACCGAAGGCGTCAATCTGGTGCCTTACATCGAAATGAATATCCCGCCGGTGTTTAGTGTGATGACCGCGCTGGCGCTGGCTTTTGTATTTGGTCTTGGCATTGCCAGTACCCGGGCCGTCGCTTTGCAACAATTATCGGATCAGGGTCGCGATATCATTCAGCTATTACTGAGTAAAGTAATTATCCCACTGCTACCGCTGTATATTGCCGGTGTATTCGCACAGATGGCCGCAGCCGGTACGGTTTTCGTCACCCTGAAAACTTTCGGCATAGTGCTGATTCTGGCTATATTGTTGCACTGGGCCTGGATTATTACTTTGTTTGTTATTGCCGGTATCAAAGCAGGCAAGTCGCCTTTTACGTTAATTCGCAATATGCTGCCGGCCTACTTTACGGCGCTCGGAACCATGTCCAGTGCGGCAACCATCCCGGTTTCGCTGCAAGCGACCAAAAATAATGGTGTTAAAGACGAAGTAGCAAACTTCTCAGTACCTTTGTGCGCCACTATTCATCTGTCGGGCTCCACCATTACTATCGTCAGCTGTGCTGTTGCCGTCATTATGATGAAGAGCAATCTGGAAATTCCCTCTTTGCTGACGATGATTCCGTTTATCCTGACTTTGGGCGTGGTGATGTTAGCAGCACCTGGCGTGCCTGGTGGCGCGGTCATGTCGGCAGTGGGGTTACTCGGCTCTATGCTGGGCTTTGGTGAAGGCGCTATTGCGCTGATGATAGCGCTTTATATGGCGCAGGATAGCTTCGGTACGGCCTGTAATGTCACCGGTGATGGTGCCATCGCAGTGCTGGTAGATAAGAGTTAAAGTCGTTGCTGGCCAGGGCTCACCCGGTCAGCTTATTTGGCTAAAGAAAAGCTTAAGATGATCGAATCGCCCTGCGTCGCCTGCTGTAAGTTAGACAGTGCCAAAGTCTGCATTGGCTGCTATCGGCATATCAGTGAAATTGTCGACTGGAACCGTCGTTCAGAGGCTGAGCTGGCGGCTATTATGCAGCAGGTGGCGGCACGTAAAATCCAGTATCAGCAGCAAGATTTGACACAACTTGCGACCAGTGCCATTACTCAGGCAGAATGGCAGGCCGCAAAACAAGCATCAAAACGATCACCAGACTAAGCCTTACGCAAAGCCAGTGCCGAGATAAAATTAACCCCACAGCTTGGTCTGTCTCTTGATCACAAG
>NZ_LCWL01000117.1:0-15737 GCF_001441695.1 Alishewanella sp. WH16-1
CAGCTAAGGGCTTAACAAATACCGGTGGGGCATCACGAAAATATGCTTTTAGTGGCACTATCGTGAACGAGGCGGTAAATGCATAGTACACTTTGACCGGGGACGTCTTTCGCATGGATGCGAAAGAGGAGCCCCCAGGGACGGGTTCACGGCGTGCCCCGGCAAAGTTGTACGGCGCGTTTAGCCGCCGGATGCACCGAGCTAGAACCTGCGTAACAATGAGCACCAGTAGCGTTGAGATTGGGGCAGCGCCCTTAGCTGGGTAGTAATTTTCTCCACCGGCTTCAAGGATCACATCCTTGTGCCCTTTCAGCCTCCGCAGCATCCCTGCTGCTGTTACGAAAATTCTACCGCAGCTAAGGGCTTAACAAATATCGGTGAGGCGTCAGGATAGATCGAAACCAAACGAGAGTTGCTTAAACACCAAAAAGCGAAAACCCGACACATGGTCGGGTTCTCTAAATAATGGCAGGGGCGGCTGGATTCGAACCAACGCATGGCGGGATCAAAACCCGCTGCCTTACCGCTTGGCTACGCCCCTACTGGGAATTCTGAGTTAATGGCAGGGGCGGCTGGATTCGAACCAACGCATGGCGGGATCAAAACCCGCTGCCTTACCGCTTGGCTACGCCCCTGCAGAAACTACAGCTACTTGTTTAGGATGGTGCGGAAGAAGAGACTCGAACTCTTACGCCTCGCGGCGCTGGAACCTAAATCCAGTGCGTCTACCAATTTCGCCACTTCCGCATGCATGAGAAAAGTAAAGTGGTGGCTACAGCGGGAATCGAACCTGCGACCCCAGCATTATGAGTGCTGTGCTCTAACCAGCTGAGCTATGTAGCCACGTAAACTTGTCCTAAGCAAGTGGCGCGTATTATGCTGATCTGAGGAAATAGCGTCAACCGTTTTTTTCGCATATTCCGGTTCTGCCTGCTTGTTTGCCGAATTTCTATGCAGTAGGGCTGGAATAGCGTGAAAAGCTTAGCAAAAGATAGCAAAAAGCCGGGTAAACCCGGCTCTTAATCTGTACTTTGGTAACGAAAAAGCGCTTAGACGTTAAAACGGAAGTGCATCACATCGCCATCTTTAACAATGTAATCTTTACCTTCTAAACGCCATTTCCCGGCTTCTTTGGCACCGGCTTCACCGTTGTACTGTACGAAGTCATCGTAAGACACCACTTCCGCGCGGATAAAGCCTTTTTCAAAGTCGGTATGAATCACGCCAGCGGCTTGAGGTGCGGTGGCACCGACAGCAACAGTCCAGGCCCGTACTTCTTTAACACCGGCAGTAAAATAAGTGTGCAGGTTTAACAGTGAGTAACCACCGCGGATCACACGGTTCAGGCCTGGCTCTTCCAGCCCCATATCGGCCATAAACTCGGCTTTTTCTTCATCGTCCAGCTCGGCGATTTCTGATTCGATAGCGGCGCAAACCGGTACTACGATGGCGCCTTCTTTGGCAGCGATGCCGCGCACTACATCCAGATGCGGGTTATTATCAAAACCGTCTTCCAGTACGTTGGCAATATACATGGTTGGCTTAATGGTTAAGAAGTTCATATAGGCAATCAGCGCCTTTTCTTCTTTATCCAGCTCTAGCTGACGCAGCGTTAAACCGTTTTCCAGGTGAGCTTTTACTTTTTCCAGCACTGCCAGTTCGGCTTTGGCGTCTTTATCGCCGCCTTTGGCTTTTTTCTGTACCCGTAAAATGGCTCGTTCGGCACTGTCCATATCCGACAGCACCAGTTCCATATTAATGGTATCGATATCGTCAGCCGGGTCAATTTTGCCGGCAACGTGGATAATATTTTCATCGTCAAAGCAGCGTACCACATGGCCGATAGCATCGGTTTCGCGGATATTGGCCAGGAATTTATTGCCTAAACCTTCGCCTTTAGACGCGCCTTTCACCAGGCCGGCGATATCAACGAATTCCATGGTGGTGGGGATTACGCGCTGTGGGTTAACGATTTGCGCCAGTTTATCCAACCGCAGATCCGGTACCGGGACCACGCCGGTGTTTGGCTCAATGGTACAGAACGGGAAGTTAGCTGCTTCGATACCAGCCTTAGTTAAGGCGTTGAATAAAGTTGATTTACCAACGTTAGGTAAACCTACGATGCCACATTTAAAACCCATGAATGTATCCTTTAATCTGCGGTGGGGCCAGCTTAGCTGGCCTGAAAGCTGTGTAAACGGCTCTGGGCTTTTACCAGACCGTCGCGTGCCAGTATAGCAAAGCAGGCGACAGCTTCCTCTATGCTCTGGTCGATCAGTTTTTGTTCGCTGGCAGGTGCCTTACCCAGTACAAAGCCAGTGACCTGATCTTTGTGGCCCGGATGGCCGATGCCTAAGCGCAAACGATAGAAATTCGGATTATTGCCCAGTTTGCTGGTGATATCGCGCAGACCATTATGGCCGGCATGACCACCAGCGAATTTAAATTTGGCACTGCCCGGCGGTAACGCCAGTTCATCATGTACCACCAGAATTTGCTCTGGCGCCAGTTTATAAAACTGTGCCATGGCCAATACGGCTTTGCCGCTTAAATTCATATAGGTGGTTGGCACTAACAGCTTGTATTCCTGCCCGGCTAACATAAATTTGCCGGTGAGACCAAAAAACTTGGCTTCAGACTTCAGGTTACAGTTGTAGGTGCGGGCGAGTTGTTCCACAAACCAGACGCCGGCATTGTGCCGGGTGTATTGATATTCGGGGCCTGGATTACCCAGGCCCACGATTAACTGCACAGCAGGCTGAACAGAGTCAGACATTACTCAGCGGCAGTTTCTTCTTCAGCTTTACCAGCTGGTTTGTTTACAGAAACTACTGGCAGGTCATGACCTTCGCCTTTGGTTAACTGAACAAACTTAACGCCTTTTGGTGCTTTGATATCAGACAGGTGCAGAGTAACACCTACAGCGACATCGGCCAGGTCAACTTCGATAAACTCTGGCAGATCCTGTGGTAAACAGGTGATTTCAACTTCGTTCAGACCGTGTACTACTACACCGCCTTTCTTACCAGCAGCATCTTCGTTCAGGAAGTGAACCGGAACAGTAGTGTGCAGCTCATGGCCAGCTTCTACGCGTTGGAAGTCAACGTGCAGTACTTTTGGCTTGAACGGGTGACGTTGCATGGCTTTAACGATAGCTTTAACTTCTTCACCGCCAACATTGATAGTCAGAATGTGTGAGTAGAAAGCTTCAAAGCTTTGTGCTTTTAACAACTTAGAGTGATCTAAGGTGATAGACAGTGCTGGCTGGTGACCACCGTAGATGATCGCTGGCACTTTGTCAGCGTGACGCAGGCGGCGGCTCGCACCTTTCCCCAAGTCACTGCGGACTTCTGCATTCAAGGTAAAAATTGCATCAGACATGATGTACTCCAAAAATTAGAATTTGTTATGGCTTGCGACCAGCCATAACCTGTAGCCCCTTTAAAAGGCGCAACATATTACCACCCGCGCCGGGTTGCTGCAAATAAAAGCTGTTGCCAATAAAAAAGGCAGGATAACCTGCCTTTTGCAACCTTAGCTCGCAGCTTAATCAAACATCGCCGAGATGGATTCTTCGTTACTAATACGGCGGATACATTCTGCGATCAGATCACTTAACGTCAGCTGCCGTACCTTAGGAATGGCGCGCATCGCCGGTGACAGCGGGATAGTATCGGTGACAATCAGCTCATCAATCACTGATTCGCTAATGATTTCTGGTGCCCGGCCAGAGAAAACCGCGTGGGTAGCATAGGCAAATACCCGCTTGGCACCTTGCTCTTTTAAGGCTTCAGCGGCTTTACACAGGGTACCGCCGGTATCAATCATATCGTCAACGATAATACAGTCACGGTCTTTTACATCACCGATAATATGCATCACCTGAGAGACGTTGGCCTTTGGCCGGCGCTTATCGATAATCGCTAAGTCGGCATCGTTCAGCAGTTTTGCTACCGCGCGGGCACGTACTACGCCGCCGATATCCGGCGATACCACTACCGGCGCTTCCAGCGCCTTCTTGCGCATATCGTCAAGTAGCACTGGCGTTGCAAAGACGTTATCTACCGGCACATCAAAGAAACCCTGAATTTGCTCAGCATGCAGGTCGACGGTTAACACCCGGTCCACGCCAACGCTGGATAAAAAGTCGGCGACGACTTTGGCTGTAATCGGCACCCGGGCAGAACGCACCCGGCGGTCCTGACGGGCATAACCAAAGTAAGGAATCACTGCTGTGATCCGGCCGGCTGACGCGCGACGCAAGGCGTCAACAATGACAATCAGCTCCATCAGATTGTCGTTAGTAGGGGCACAGGTAGACTGGATAATAAAGACGTCTGAACCGCGTACATTTTCGTTGATTTGCACACTGACTTCGCCATCACTGAAGCGACCGACAGCGGCATCTCCCAGTTTGATGTAAAGACGGCTGGCGATTTTGTTGGCAAGATCTGGTATGGCGTTACCAGCGAAAACCTTCATGTCGGGCACGGTAGGATCCTCAGGGCAGTTGTGAGTCCGGTTTAATCATAAAAGCCGCTGTTGAGTATAGTTGCTGCCGGAAAAAATACTCCGGCAACGGCTAAACTGAATGGCGGCTCAAGTTGCTGTAATCGGTATCAGTTAATGCCGCCAGTAATGGCGACCTATTAACCCCTCTGGCGATAAAGCCCCGACAGTTTGCCGGCAGGTTCGCTAGGGCATGCTGAGCACTGGCCGCGTCCGGAAATTCGGCGAACACACTGGCGCCAGTACCCGTCATTCGACACGGCGCATATTCTAGCAACCACTGTAAGGTTATTGCAACAATCGGATACAGCCGTTCGACCAGCGGCTGGCAGTCATTCTGCCATGGGCTGCTAAGTAGCTCTGTCATGCTGATCTTAGGTGTATCTCTTTTTAAATCAGGGTGTTGGAATATTGCTGCCGTGCTGATATGACAAGCTGGCGTCACGACTAAATAAGTCTTTTCCGGCAGTGAAACCGGCTGTAAGTGCTCACCAACCCCTTCGGCAAAGGCGGTTTGGCCGTGCACAAAAACTGGCACGTCTGCACCCAGTTTCAGGCCCAGTGCCGCCAGTTCTGCGGTAGTTAATTGCAGCTGCCATAACAGGTTAAGTGCATGCAAGGTGGTGGCAGCGTCTGACGAACCACCGCCCAGGCCGCCACCCATCGGCAGGTGTTTTTCCAGCCGGATCTGACAACCGGCGTTGGCACTGGCCAAAGGTTTTAATAACATGGCTGCGCGGTAAATCAGATTATCCTGCCCGGCCAGCTCGGCGATATCACAGCTCAGGTTGATTTCACCACTCTCGTTCGGGGTAAAGTGCAGCACATCGCCGGTATCGAGCATTTGAAACAGCGTTTGCAGATTATGGTAGCCATCAGGCCGCCGGCCGGTGATATGCAAAAATAAATTCAGCTTCGCTACCGCGGGTAAGGTCAGGGTCATAACTGCCAGCTCCGGATCACTAGCCTGACTTGCGTATCAGCGCTTTGCAGTTGTAGTTGTTTTGGTAACGATAACGCATCGTCGAAAAAGCTGCGATAGGTCAGCTGCCAGCGAATACCCGTACTATCGGTCAGGTTAAAACTTACCAGCCGGCCAGCCGTATCATACTGCAGCTCAGTGGCTGAATCGCCGGGTAAACCGCGTAACCACAGTGCCATATCATGCAGCGGAATCGACCAGCCCGCCAGTTGCCACAGTAAGTTACTGGCGTCGGCTGCCTGATAGCGTTCACCACGCACTAACAGCTCGGTAAGTTCTGCGTTGGCGGTTAATTCGAATAAACTGATGCCAAGCATATTTGCCAATCGTGCCTGATAGGCGCTGGCATCCTGTTGTTGCCAGCGTAAATTACCGCTCACCGTTTCGGCCGGTGATTTGATTCCAACGGCAGCTTGCACGGTAAAGTTATTTAGCTCAGCCAATTGCTGTTGGCGCTGTTGTTGCGGCAGCACTTCGGTCTGTCCGGGTAAGTTTTTGGTCGTGCTACAGGCACTGGCGAATAAAAAAATGGCCAGCAGAGCCAACTTTCTGAAGATTACACTCAAGCTATCGTCCTTTGTGGTTGCTTTTCTGCTTTTGCTTTTCTTAGTTCGGGCTTTTTCGTACAATTCGCCCCCTACCAGGTAATGATACAGGTGAACACCATTTTTGCACTAGGCATTAATCACAAAACGGCACCGGTGGCGCTGCGCGAAAAGCTGGCCTTTGCACCGGAGCAGGTGCCGGATGCGCTGCATCAGCTGGCAACCCAGCTGGAGATTAACGACGCCGTGATTTTGTCGACCTGTAATCGCACCGAGCTGTATTTCAGTGGTGCTGCCGAGCAAGCTGAACAGGTACTGCACTGGCTGGCAGGCTTTCACCAATTAAAGCTACAGGAATTACAACAGCATTTGTACTTGTATCAGGAGCAGGAGGCGGTAAAGCATCTGATGCGGGTTGCGGCTGGGTTGGATTCCCTGGTATTGGGCGAGCCGCAAATCCTTGGCCAGGTGAAACAGGCCTATAATCAGTCACGGCAAGCCGGCACTATCAACCCGCAGTTTGAACGGCTGTTTCAAAAAACCTTTGCAGTGGCAAAAGAGGTGCGTACTGAGACGGATATTGGTGCCAACGCCGTGTCTGTTGCTTTTGCGGCGGTGACGTTAGCGAAACAAATCTTTGGTAAGCTGGAACAAGTTCGGGTGCTGCTGATTGGTGCTGGCGAAACCATTGAACTGGTAGCTCGCCACCTGACAGAGCAGGGCGCAACGCAGCTCAGTGTTGCCAATCGTACTTATGAACGGGCAGAGACACTGGCAAAACAGTTTAATGCCCAGGTGCTTACCCTGGCGCAGGTACCGGCGCGGCTGCATGAAGCCGATATCGTGATTTCCTCTACCGCCAGTACCTTGCCTATCGTCGGTAAAGGCATGGTGGAACATGCGCTGAAGCAACGCCGGCATAAGCCGATGTTTCTGGTCGACTTAGCGGTACCGCGGGATATTGAAGAGCAGGTTACCGAGCTGGAAGACGCCTATCTGTATACGGTAGACGACTTGCAGAGCATAGTGGCGCAAAATCTGAATAACCGCCAGCAGGCCGCTGAACAAGCTGGTGTCATGATTGCAGATGGTGCCAGTGACTTTATGCAATGGCTGCAGCTGCAGGATAAAGCCGATTGGTTACGCGAGTACCGGCAGCGCTGCGAAGAAATAAAACAGGAACTGGTGCTGCGGGCACAAAAGCAACTGGCTGCCGGGCAGGATTCTGATAAGGTGTTAGCCGAGCTGGCAACCAAACTGAGCAACAGGTTAATGCACAGCCCCACCAGAACCATCCGGCAGTTATTACAGTCTGATCAGCCCGATGCAAACGAGCTGGTTAAACTTCTTATTGATTTATAAATAGGTTTTAATCCTAACATGAAAGATTCGGTATACCGTAAGCTGGAAGCTTTAGTGGAACGCTATGAGGAAGTGCAGGCGCTGTTAAGCGATGCCTCAGTGATTAGCGATCAGAAACGTTTTCGCGAGCTATCCAAAGAATTCAGCCAGCTGGAAGAGTTAAGCAAGGCTTTCCGGAGTTATCAGCAAGCACAGGAAGATTTGCTGATGGCGGAAGAAATGCAAAAAGACAGCGATCCTGAGATGCGCGAAATGGCGCAGGATGAGTACAAACTGGCAAAAAACCGGATTGAACAGCTGGATACCGAACTGCAAATCTTGTTGCTGCCCAAGGATCCTAATGATAATAACAGTTGCTTCCTGGAGATCCGGGCCGGTGCCGGTGGTGATGAAGCGGCAATCTTCGCCGGAGATTTATTCCGCATGTACAGCCGTTTTGCCGAAACCCAGCGCTGGAAGGTTGAAGTGTTAAGCGCCAACGAAGGCGAGCATGGTGGTTTTAAAGAAGTGATTGCCAGTGTGCAGGGCGAGGGAGTTTACGGTACGCTGAAGTTTGAATCGGGCGGTCATCGGGTGCAGCGGGTACCGGCTACTGAATCGCAGGGGCGGGTGCACACTTCGGCCTGTACTGTGGCCATTATGCCGGAAATCCCGGAAAGTGAAGCGATAGAAATTAACCCGGCTGATTTGAAAGTTGATACTTACCGCGCTTCTGGTGCTGGTGGTCAGCACGTTAACCGTACCGACTCTGCCATTCGTATTACCCACTTACCCACCGGCATAGTGGTGGAGTGTCAGGACGAGCGTTCACAACATAAAAACCGTGCCCGGGCGATGGCGGTGCTGCAATCGCGGATCCAGGCCGCCGAAGATGAAAAACGCCGGCTGGAAGAGCAAAGCACCCGCCGCTCGCTGGTTGGCAGCGGCGATCGTTCCGAGCGGATCCGTACCTATAATTTCCCACAGGGCCGACTTACCGATCACCGTATTAACCTGACCATTTACCGTTTAAATGAAGTAATGGAAGGCGAGTTACAGCAAATTATTGAACCGCTGAAACAAGAACATCAGGCTGACCAGCTCGCCATGCTGGCTGATGAAAACCGCTAATGTCCATGTCGCAGGCCGCGCCGACGCTGCAGCAATGCACGCAGCAATTGAGTCAGCAACTCAGTGCAATTTGCGATAATCCGGCTCACGAAGCCCGGCTGCTACTTTGTCATCTGTTAAGCTGCCAGCCGGGCTATCTTTATACATATCCTGAACGTGTGCTAACGCCAAGCGAGCTACAACAGCTGCAGCCTTTATTGCAGCGGCGCCTGGCCGGGGAGCCTTTGGCGTATATTTTCGGACACTGGCCATTTTATGGCCTGGAGCTTGCGGTTGCGCCTTGCACGCTTATTCCGCGTAGCGATACCGAAATTCTGGTGGAGCAAGCCCTGGCCTTAACGCTACCGGCACAGGCAAGGGTGTTAGATCTGGGCACCGGTACCGGCGCTATTGCGCTGGCACTAGCGCACAACCGGCCACATTGGCAGCTGACGGCTGTTGATTTGCAAGCTGAGGCCGTCGCCCTGGCACAGCGCAATGCGCAGACGTTACAGCTTAGTAATGTACACTTTACAGTTAGCAGCTGGTTTAGCGCGTTAGCGGACCAGCAATATGATCTGATTGTCAGTAACCCACCCTATATTGAAGCGGCCGATCCGCATCTAACCGCCTTGCGGTTTGAGCCGCTAACCGCGCTGGTGGCCGAGCAGCAGGGCCTGGCTGACCTTGCCAGCATTATTGCCGCGGCGCCGGCCTATCTGGCGCCAGGCGGCTGGCTTTGGCTGGAGCATGGCTATAATCAAGCGCAGCAGGTACAGCAGTTGTTAAAACAGGCCGGGTTTGGTCAGGTCGACTCAGTGCGGGATTATGGCGGTAACTGGCGCATTAGTGGTGGTCAGCGCCCGCTGAGTTAAATGGTTATAAAATCTTTGACCTTGTAAAAAATCCGGCATATAACAGAGAGATAAAATCGCCGGAGGTGTCTGATGTCTGATGAGTTTTTGTTTGCTGCTGAACCCGAACCCGTGCACTCGGTTAGCAACGGCAGCTGGAAAGTGCTGATTGTCGATGATGAGCCAGAGGTCCATGCGGTAACCCGTCTTGCCTTAAACGACTTTAGTTTTCAGCAAAAAAGACTGGAATTTATCAGCGCTTATTCCGGCGAAGAAGCCCAAAAAATACTCGCTACCCAGCCTGATATCGCCGTGGTGTTACTGGACGTAGTGATGGAAACCGACGATGCTGGCTTAAAAGTTGCCAGTTATATCCGGGAAACGCTACATAACCATTTTGTGCGGATTATTCTGCGTACCGGCCAGCCCGGGCAAGCACCCGAACGGCAAGTTATCGTTAACTACGATATCAACGACTACAAATCCAAAACTGAACTGACGGCGCAAAAACTCTTTACCGTGATGATGTCCAGTCTCAGATCTTACCGTGACATTATTTCACTGGAGCAAAGCCGTCAGGGCCTGGAAAAAATAATCAATGCTTCGGTCGATCTGTTCTCATCGCACTCCATGGAGCAATTTATCGATGGTGTACTGCAGCAACTGACATCCGTACTCGGGTGTGATGAAGACGCCCTGATCGTGAGTTCTTCGCTGGTAGCCGGTAATATGCAAACTACCGATCCACATGATCTGGTGGTGTTTGCCGGGCAGGGTGAGTTTGAGCGCAAGGAAGGGAAGCCAATAAAAGAGGTGCTTGATCCTGCTTTGTTAGAAGCCTTTGAAGCCGCACTGCAAACTAAGGATATCGTTTATCGCGACAATTATCTGGTGGCCTATTGTTGCAGCAAGTTTACTCAAGGCTCACTGTTGTATGTCTCGGGTTTACCGGGACCGATGAATGAAAACCAGAAAAAGCTGATTGAGCTGTTTGCCCAGAATGTGCAGGTGGCCTATGAAAACGTGCAATTACAGCATGAGGTCGAAGATACCCAGCGTGAAATTGTCTACCGCTTAAGCGAAGCGGTCGAGCAGCGTTCGGTTGAAACCGGTAATCATGTACGGCGCATCGCCTTTATTTGTTATGAGCTGGCCAAAGCCTATGGCTTATCCGAACTGGAGGCGGAAAAATTGATGTTTGCAGCGCCACTGCATGACGTCGGTAAAGTCGGGATCCCGGATAATATTCTGAATAAACCGGAAGGCCTGAATGAGCAAGAATGGCAGGTAATGCAAACTCATGCCAGTATCGGTTTTAATATTCTGAAAGGTTCGAAGCGTGCCATTGTGCAGGCTGGTGCCATTATTGCTCGCGATCATCATGAAAAATGGGACGGTAGCGGCTACCCGGATGGCAAACAAGGCGAGCAAATTCATATTTATGCCCGGATTGCAGCGCTGGCGGATGTGTATGATGCGCTACGCCACCGTCGGTGTTACAAAGATGCCTGGACACTGGAGCAGGTATTGGCGGAGATTGATAGTCAGGCCGGCAAGCAGTTTGAGCCAAAGCTGGTAACGGTATTTAAAACCATAGTGCCGAAACTGGAAGCAATTTTGCAAAAATACCCCGATAGCGATGCTGACGCTGTATAATCGGGCAGCGTATTTTTCTTAAGGATATCGTCGTATGTATATGGCTTTTAAACATTTACACCTGCTGCTGGTGGCATTGAGTGTGTCACTACTCTTTATCCGTTTCGCGCTGCGCCTGAAAGACTCAGCGTTGTTACAGCGCAAGTTTTTTAAGATTGCCCCCCATGTGGTAGACACCTTTTTATTATTATCTGCCGTGGCGCTGATGCTGACTATCCGCCAGTATCCCTTTGTTGATCCCTGGTTAACTGAAAAAGTGATCGCACTGTTTGCTTACATTGCGCTGGGCTTCTCAGCATTAAAAGGCCGCACGGTAGCCATTCGCTGGTTGTCTTTTTTAGGCGCGCTGGGCTGGCTGGGTTTAATGATTCGGGTTGCGCTGAGCAAGCAGCCATTGTTCCTGCCTTTCTAACAGAATTAAGCGACAATATTTATGATGCAAAATAAAGTAGTACAGGTCGCCGGTATCCCGGTTGCCAATAACCAACCTTTTGTGCTGTTTGGTGGTATGAATGTGCTGGAGTCCCGTGACCTGGCGCTGCAGATTGCTGAGCATTATGTTCGGGTATGTGAAAAACTGAACATTCCTTATGTATTTAAAGCGTCTTTTGACAAAGCAAACCGCTCTTCAGTACATTCTTATCGTGGCCCGGGCCTAGAAGAAGGCTTGCGGATCTTTGAAGAAATCAAACACACCTTTCAGGTCCCGCTGATTACCGATGTGCATGAACCCTATCAGGCGGCGCCGGTGGCTGAAGTGGTTGATGTGATTCAGTTGCCGGCTTTTTTAGCGCGGCAGACTGATCTGGTGGTTGCGATGGCGAAAACCGGTGCGGTAATCAATGTGAAGAAGCCGCAATTTCTGGCACCGCATGAAATGCGGCATATTCTGAAAAAATTTCAGGAAGCCGGTAACGATAAGGTTATCTTGTGTGAACGTGGCTCTTGTTTCGGTTATAACAACCTGGTGGTTGATATGCTGGGCATGGATGAAATGAAGCAGTATGCCCCGGTAATTTTTGATGCCACCCATGCGCTGCAAAAGCCTGGTGGACGTGAAGATTCTGCTGATGGCCGCCGTGCTCAGGCGGCGCAATTGGCGCGTTCGGGTATGGCATTAGGGTTAGCCGGCCTGTTTATTGAAGCGCATCCGGACCCGAATCAGGCGAAATGTGATGGGCCTTGTGCCTTACCACTGGCTAAGCTGGAGCCTTATCTGGCACAGATGCAGGCACTGGATCAGTTGGTAAAAAGCTTTCCGGCGCTGGATACTGCCGCGAACTAACCGCTCCTGACAAAGCCGCCCTCCGGGGCGGCTTTGTCGGCGCTTTCAGGTCAAACGTCAACACGCCCTAATACCGCTGTTTGATAAAACGGACCACATTAGCAAATTCCTGTTCGACATTATTCAGCAGCTGCTTTAACGCCGACCAATCTGAAGTTTCGGCCGCTTTTTCCAGTTGTAATGCATAGTCAGCCAACAGATTAGCGCCAATACTTTTCGCCATAGCTTTTAACTGGTGGGCAATAGTGCGCAATTCGCTGCGATTTGCCGCCATACTCTGTTGTTCCAGTTGTTCGAGCAGCGGGCTGGCCTGAGTGATAAAGTAATTCAGGTACTCGTCGTGTTTTATCGGATTATCGCCAAGAAAGCTGGCTAAAGTGGTAAAACATACCGGTGCTTTTTTCTGCTCGTCGCGCACGACCTTTTTGCCTGTCGTCTGTGTCGTGGTTTGTTCGGTCAGCGGTAACCAGCGCTGCATCACGCTTTGTAAGGTAACTAACTCCAACGGCTTGGTAATGTAAGCATCCATACCAATGCTCAGGCATTTTTGCTCTTCGCCTTTCAGGGCGTTCGCTGTAATGGCAATAATGCGGGTGAAGTCACTGTCATCGGCACGCTGCAAACCTTCTTTGCGAATAGCTTTTGCCAGATCATAGCCGCTCATATTCGGCATATGCAGATCGGTTAATACCAGCGGATAATGGTACTGCCGCCATTTTTCCAGCGCGATAATGCCATCGTCCGCGACATCAACGGCATAACCCAGCGCATTTAATTGCTCGACGATAACGCGCTGATTCATCATATTGTCTTCGGCCAGCAACACCAGCTTACGTTGTTGTTTTGCTTCCGCCGCCGATGGCACATTTTGCTGATTCAGTAAGTAATGATGGGTTTGTGGCTGAGCCCGACCTTTACGACCACTAATTACTAAGACGGCATCGAGCAGCTGACTGCGACATAAAGGGGCGCTATGCAGATACACCACATTGTCAAAATGGGTATCCGATAACTCCACCTGATTCGTAATGACCACAAATTTCACCGCTTGTAACTTCGGATGTGTAATCAGGGTGCTGATATCTTTCGCTGCAATCTGCTCATAAGTGGCATCCAGCACCCACACTGCTTGTTGTTTCGGAGGTAAGGCTTTCAGCTGTTCGGCACGGTTAAGCAGGGCATCGACGCTGTTGGCGATATCCAGCTCTGCGCCACTGTACAGCAGATAATCAGATATAAATTGTTGGTTATCGCTATCTTGGGTGAACAAACAGATAAAGAGACCATTTAATGCATCTTTAGGTAAATAGCTGACCTCTTCCGAGCGGCGCATCGGCAAGCGCACCGCGAATTCGGTACCCTTGCCGGGCTCACTTTCGACATTAATATCGCCATACATTAGCGCCGTTAGGCGTTGACAAATAGACAAGCCAAGCCCGGTGCCACCAAACTTACGGGTAATAGAGCCTTCTGCCTGGTTAAACGGATGAAAGACATAATTAATTTGCCGCTGTGTCATACCACGGCCATTATCAGAAACCTTAAGCAGCACCTGGGTATATTCCAGATTCTCTTCCAGTAATTCGGCGCTGATTCTGACCACGCCGGTGGTATCCGGCGTGGTTTCGGTAAACTTAATGGCATTACCGGCCAAATTGTACAGGATCTGGCGCAGCCGCACCGGATCGCCGATTAAGCCGTCCGGTAAGCGCGGGTCAATATAAAGTTTTAAATCAATCTGACGCTGATAGGCCACCGAGACCAGGATCCGGCCGACGGCTTCGATAATTTCAGCCAGTGAAACCGGCAACTTTTCCAGTTCCAGTTTGCCGGCTTCGATTTTTGAGAAGTCGAGGATATCATCCAGGATCCGCAGCAACGAAAACGAAGATTCACGAATGGTATCGGTCATGCGGAATTGTGACGTTGACAGCTCGGTTTTACGCAGTAAATCCACAGTACCGATAATGCCATTCATCGGTGTACGGATTTCATGGCTCATGGTCGCCAGAAAGGTCGACTTGGCTTCATTGGCTTTCTCGGCAGTCAGCTTAGCCGTTTCCAGCGCGTCGGTACGTTCTTTAATCCGGTGTTCCACTTCCTGTTTTAGTTGCTCGATATTCTGCTCTGAGCTTTGCAACGCCTGCTGTGATTGTTGTAAGCGGCGGAACAGCCCATTCAGATTGTTTGCCAGCTCACCCACGTCATCTTGCTGATGGCTGTCGATGCTGCCACTAAACTGATTGCGTTCCAGAGCTTCCCCGGTACCTTGCAGCAGGGGCTTAATCCGCCGCCGGAAATTTTTCGCCACGGCATAACTTAAGGCCAGACTGAACAACAATCCCACCACCAGGCTGACAACAAAGGAAAACATCACCGGAAGCGGGTCGGGCTCCGGTAAACGTTGAATATTAAGCAACACTAGATCCGGATGCTCGGGCAGCAGCCTGCTTACTAAAAGAATATTCTGTTGCTGTACCGCTTGGTTTGTTAACGCCGGCGTCGGCACAAAATTTGGCAGGTTTTCAGTGTTTACCAGCAGTTCAAAACCCTGCGCCGTTTGGCGATATAAATACAGTGCCCGCTCAGGCTCATTATTCCTCGCTTGTAGCAGTAGTTGTTGCACCTGCTGAGTGCCGGCATCATCTAAGGCTGGGGCCAGCGCTTGCATCAGTACCTGGGTATCGGCAGCTAAACGATGTAGAGCCTGGCTGTGTTGCTGTTGGGCTGGGGTACTGATCCAGTTAAATAACAGTGCCTGAATCAGCAAACAGAGTACTAAAGTGCCAGCAACACGCAGATAAACGGGTTTAGTAAAGTTACTCTTCGCCATAGTTATTCCGAAAAACTTTATGTTTCAGCCAGCTAGATTAATGCCGAATGACAGTGAATAGCTTTATCTTAACAAGTTTTCTAATACAAAAGCATGATTAATTTTCGATAATATTTATTAGGTTGGCTAACGAATAAGCTGTCAGTGGGCTTTTCAAAAATATCTGTTGACTTGAGATCGCAAAATCCGTTTAATACGCGGCATTGCCCAGATAGCTCAGTCGGTAGAGCAGCGGATTGAAAATCCGCGTGTCGGTGGTTCGATTCCGCCTCTGGGCACCATGATTCCGAATAATGGTGTAAACCTTAATTCAAAATGTGTCGCAGCCGCTTTAGCTCAGTTGGTAGAGCAACTGACTTGTAATCAGTAGGTCATCCGTTCGACTCGGATAAGCGGCACCAACCAGTTTTGCCCAGATAGCTCAGTCGGTAGAGCAGCGGATTGAAAATCCGCGTGTCGGTGGTTCGATTCCGCCTCTGGGCACCATAAAACACAAAAAGCCAGCTTTTCAGCTGGCTTTTTTGTTTTATAGCCAATACCAGCTCAACGCTGGTATTGGCTATCGTCTCCGGTATGCTTGCGTACCGGAGACGCCATCTGCGATACCAAAAAAGCCACCACA
>NZ_LCWL01000041.1:0-7998 GCF_001441695.1 Alishewanella sp. WH16-1
ACCAGTTTTGCCCAGATAGCTCAGTCGGTAGAGCAGCGGATTGAAAATCCGCGTGTCGGTGGTTCGATTCCGCCTCTGGGCACCATAAAACACAAAAAGCCAGCTTTTCAGCTGGCTTTTTTGTTTTATAGCCAATACCAGCTCAACGCTGGTATTGGCTATCGTCTCCGGTATGCTTGCGTACCGGAGACGCCATCTGCGATACCAAAAAAGCCACCACACTATAGCGCCAACCGGTTCTACTTCCCGTCTCCGGTATGCTTGCGTACCGGAGACGCGATCTGCGATTGCAAAAAAGACACGATATTCAGACGCTAACCGGTTCCGCTATCGTCTCCGGTACGCCAGCCGTACCGGAGACGCGGCCTGAACCACTACCCAACCTACCCACACAGCCAATAGAGATAAGCAAGCAAAAATTCCCGTTCAGTGAAATAGGCAACCGGTAACTTCTTTGTTAAGCTCAGGCAGCTAATCCGATAACCACAAGAACACTGGAGTCCACCTAAATGAAATATGCCGTTACCCTGCTGGCTGCTGCGGTACTGACCGCTTGCGGCGGCCCGAAGCAAGAAGTGAAACCGGAGCAAACCGTGACTGTTACCCAACAGCAACAGCAGTTAAATTACCCTGTTACCGCCAAAGGCGATGTCGTAGACACTTATTTTGGAACTCAGGTAGCCGACCCATACCGCTGGCTGGAAGATGATCGCAGCAGCGACACCGAAGCCTGGGTTAAAGCACAAAACCAAACCACTTTCGACTATTTAAAGCAGATCCCATTCCGCGATCAGATCCGCGACAAACTGCAGCAAGCCTGGAACTACGAGCGGGTAGGGGCGCCGTTTAAAGAAGGCGATTACACCTACTTCTACAAAAACGACGGTCTGCAGAACCAGTTTGTACTGTACCGCCAGAAAGACGGTGGTGAGGTTGAGGTGTTCCTGGATCCGAATACCTTTAGCACCGATGGCACCACCTCGATGGCCGATATCAGCTTTTCGCGGGATGGTAAATTAGCCGCTTACGCCATTTCCGAAGGCGGCAGTGACTGGCGTAAAATCATTATTATCGACACCGAAACCAAGCAACAAATCGGCGATACCTTAACCGATATCAAATTCTCGGGTATTGCCTGGGTCGCTAACGACGGCTTCTTCTATTCCAGCTACGACAAGCCAGATGGCAGTGAGCTATCGGCCATGACGGATCAGCACAAGCTGTACTACCATAAACTGGGGACGCCACAAAGCGAAGATAAAGTGATTTTCGGTGCCACTGACGAGCAAAAACACCGTTATGTTGGCGCCAGCGTTACCGAAGATGACCGCTATCTGTTAGTGTCTGCGGCCGTCTCAACCTCGGGTAATAAGCTGTTTATCAAAGATCTGAGCCAGCCAGACAGCGGCTTTGTGACCATTGTGGATGACACCACTTCCGATGTCGACTTACTGGATAACCAGGGCGAAACGCTGTATCTGGCGACTAACCGCAATGCGCCTAACCGCAAGGTGGTTAAGGTCTCTGCCAAGGCACCACAGCCAGAGAACTGGCAAGATGTGATCCCGGAAACCGAAAATGTGCTGCGGGCCAGCACCGGTGCCGGCTTTATCTTTGCTAACTATATTGTTGATGCGATTGCCAAGGTTAAACAGTATGACTATGACGGTAAGTTAGTGCGTGATATTGAGTTACCAGGTGTGGGCAGTGTTGGTGGTTTCGGCGGTAAGAAAGACGCTGAAACGCTGTATTTTAGCTTTGCCAACTATATTACACCGGGCTCGATTTACGCCTTTGAACCCAAAGCCGGCGCATCCAGCCTGTATAACCAACCCAAAGTGAACTTCGACCCCAGCCGTTATGTGTCTGAGCAGGTGTTCTACACCTCGAAAGACGGCACCAAGGTACCGATGATTATCAGCTATCGCAAAGACTTAAAACGCGATGGCAGCAACCCCACTATTCTGTACGGTTATGGTGGCTTTAATATCAGCTTAACACCGTCATTCAGCGTGGCGAACGCCGTGTGGATGGAGCTGGGCGGTGTGTATGCTGTAGCGAATATCCGTGGTGGTGGTGAATACGGTAAAGCCTGGCATACCGCCGGTACCCAGCTGCAAAAGCAAAATGTGTTTGATGACTTTATTGCCGCTGCTGAATATCTGCAAACTGAGAAATACACCTCGCCGGCCAAAACGGCGGTGCGTGGTGGTTCCAACGGTGGCTTACTGGTCGGCGCGGTTATGACACAGCGGCCAGAGCTGTTTGGCGTGGCCATTCCGCAGGTAGGTGTACTGGATATGCTGCGTTATCACACCTTTACTGCCGGTGCTGGCTGGGCTTACGACTACGGTACTTCTGAACAGTCTGCTGAGATGTTTAAGTATCTGCAGGGTTATTCACCGGTGCACAATGTTAAGGCGGGTGTCACCTATCCGGCTACGATGATCACGACGGCTGATCACGATGACCGCGTAGTGCCAGCGCACTCCTTTAAGTTTGCCGCCGAGCTGCAGGACAAAGCCAGCAAAGCGACGCCACAACTGATCCGGATTGATGTCAAAGCCGGTCACGGTGCCGGTATGCCGGTATCGATGGTGATTGATCAGGCCGCCGATATTTACAGCTTTACGCTGTTTAATATGGGTTACAGCAGCCTGCCGCAATAAGTGGCAGTAAATGTACAAGGGCGCCTGCGGGCGCCCTTTGTTTTAGCTGAAATGATTGCCAAAAAAAACCAGACAGAGTAAGCTGCGTGCCCTTTTTAATTTATGGTTTCGCCACCACCTCTAAAGTTAATCTAGCAGGTTTGGGAGTATCCAGATGGCAAAAGCAGTAATTTTAGTGCTCGACAGTTTCGGCATTGGCAGCGCGCCGGATGCGGATAAGTTTGGCGATAGCGGCGCCAATACCTTTGCCAGTATTGCCCGGGTGTTTGCAGAAAAAAAACAGCGCCCGTTGGCTATTCCTAACCTGACGGCACTGGGGCTGGCAAAAGCTGCTACCAGCGCGACACCCGGTTTATCGCTGGCTGTACCGCCAGCTACCCGCATTAACGGCGCCTTTGGTTATGCCCGGGAACTGAGTAGTGGTAAAGATACGCCAAGCGGCCACTGGGAAATTGCCGGGGTACCGGTGTTATTCGACTGGGGCTATTTTACTGAGAAAACCAACAGTTTCCCGCCGCAGCTTATTGAGGAGTTATGCCGCCGCACTGGCGTTAGCGGTATTCTGGGTAACTGCCATGCGTCGGGGACCGATATTCTGGTAAAACTCGGCGATGAGCATATAAAAACCGGCATGCCGATCTGCTACACCTCAGCTGACAGTGTGTTTCAGGTTGCCGCCCATGAAGAGCATTTTGGTTTAACCCGCCTGCTGGAGTTTTGCCAGGTCGCGCGTGAGCTGCTGGACCCTTACAACATTGGCCGGGTGATTGCCCGCCCCTTTACCGGTGACAGCGCCCAAACCTATGCCCGCACCGGTAATCGCCGTGATTACTCGGTATTACCTCCGGCGCCAACGGTACTGGATAAACTGGTTGCTGCCGGCGGCCAGGTAATCAGCATTGGCAAAATTGCCGATATCTACGCGCATCAGGGCATTAGTCAAAGCCTGAAAGCCACCGGCCTGCCAGCCTTAGTGGATACCACCTTAGCCCAGATGGCAACGCAAAGTGCGCAGAGTATTATTTTTACCAACCTGGTCGATTTTGACCAAAACTTTGGCCATCGCCGCGATCCTCTGGGTTATGGCGAAGCCTTAGAGTATTTCGACAGCCGCCTGCCGGAAATTTTACAGGCATGTGACGACGACACCCTGGTATTACTGACTGCCGATCATGGTTGTGATCCAACCTGGCCGGGCACGGAACATACCCGTGAGTATGTTCCGGTGCTGCTGTTCCGTAAGGGCATTGGCGAGGTGGATTTAGGCGAGCGGCAAAGCTTTGCCGACATGGGCCAGACCCTGGCCGACTTTTTTGGGCTGGATGCACTGGCATACGGCGATTCCTTTTTAGCAAAATTACAGTAAGAGAACTTATGGCTACTCCACATATTAATGCGCCGGAAGGCGCCTTCGCTGAAACCGTGTTAATGCCAGGCGACCCGCTGCGTGCTAAGCATATTGCCGATACTTTTTTAGAAGACGCGGTATGCGTGAATACTGTACGCAATATGTTCGGTTACACCGGCACCTACAAGGGCAAAAAAGTCAGCGTGCTGGGCTCTGGTATGGGCGTGCCGTCAATGTCGATTTATGCCACAGAGTTAGTGAAGTTCTATGGTGTAAAAAACATTATCCGCATCGGCTCCTGTGGCGCTTTGCCGCTGGATGTTAAAGTGCGCGATGTCGTTATCGGTATGGGTGCCAGCACTGATTCGATGGTTAACCGCAACCGCCTCGGCGGCCTGGACTTTGCAGCCATCGCCAGCTTCAGCCTGCTGGAAAAAGCCGTTGCCGCCGCCCGCGCTAAAGATATCAATGTGAAAGTGGGTAATGTATTTACCTCTGATCTGTTCTACAACCCAAGTGAAACTCTGTTTGATACGCTGGAGAAATACGGCGTACTGGCGGTAGAAATGGAAGCCGCCGGTCTTTATGGCGTCGCCGCCGAATATGGCATTAATGCGTTGGCGATTTTCACGGTAAGCGACCATATCCGCACCGGCGAAGCGTTAAGCGCCGAGCTGCGCCAAACCAGCTTTAACGAGATGGTTGAAGTGGCACTGGGCTGTTTGTAATTTACTGGGAATACGCGTTATGTCACTGACTACCAATAAAATGTTTTATGTGTCGTGGGAAGCCTTTCACCGTGCCACTAAAGAGCTGGCACGCCAGTTACTGGGCCAGAACTTTACCGCTATAGTGGCAGTAAGTCGCGGTGGTCTGGTACCGGCGGCGATTATCGCCCGCGAGCTGAATATCCGGGTGCTGGACAGCATCTGTGTGGCGAGCTACCAGCACGACAAGCAGGGTAGCCTGAGCGTGCTAAAAGATGCTTCGCTGGCAGACTCTGAGCAGCTGCTGATCGTTGATGATCTGGTCGATACCGGTGAAACAGCCAAAGCGCTGCGCGAGCGTTTCCCCAAAGCCCGTTTTGTGACCGTGTACGCCAAACCACAGGGTAAGCCGCTGGTGGATAACTATGTTACCGATATCGAGCAGGATACCTGGATCCAGCTGCCATGGGATATGGAACTGGCTTACAGCAAGCCGCTGGCAGAGGAAGTATGAGCCGACAAAGCGTAACGCTAACGCTGCCCGACTGGATTAACGACGTGGTCGACTGGCAGCGCCGCTATCAGCACGATGATGAAAAAATGGCGTTAGCCATTGAGTTGTCTCGGCAAAACGTACTGCGTGGTACCGGCGGCCCCTTTGGTAGCGCCATTTTTGACTGCGACAGCGGCAAGCTGTTAAGTGTGGGCGTAAACCGGGTAATGCCGCTGCATAACTCCAGCGCCCATGGCGAGATGGTAGCCATTATGCTGGCCGAGCAGGCGCTGCAAAGCTTTAGCCTGAATGCCGACGGCGTTAAACGCGAGCTATTTACCTCCTGTGAACCTTGCGCCATGTGCTTAGGCGGCACCCTGTGGAGCGGCGTAAAACGGTTAGTTTGCGCCGCCACCGCCGAAGACGCCCGCGCGATAGGCTTTGACGAAGGCCCGGTATTTGAACCCAGCTATCAGTATCTACGCGACGCCGGCGTCGAAGTCGTACGCCAGGTACAACGCAGCGCCGCCGCCCAGGTACTAAAAGACTACCTAAACCACGGCGGCACCATCTACAACGGTTAACCGCTCTTTGTTTCAGCTCCCAGCTTCCCGTCTCCGGTACGCTCGCCGTACCGGAGACGCGATCTGCGATAGCCAGAAGAACACCTAAACTCAACGCTAAACCACTCAGCTCGCCGTCTCCGGTATGCTCGCCGTACCGGAGACGCCATCTGCGATAACCAAAAGAACACTCAAACCTCAGGCTAAACCACTCCGCTTCCCGTCTCCGGTATGCTTGCCGTACCGGAGACGCCACCTGCGATAGTCAAAAGAACAGCAAACGCAACGCAGAACCACTCAGCCTCCCGTCTCCGGTATGCTTGCCGTACCGGAGACGCCACCTGCGATAGCCAAAAGAACAGCCAAACGCAACGCTAAACCACTCAGCCTCCCGTCTCCGGTATGCTTGCCGTACCGGAGACGCGATCTGCGATCTCAATTAGCACGCCAAGCTAGTATCGTTATAACAGCTGCGATAACGGGCTTTTCACCCCACCCGCACCACGATTAATGACATGCGTATAAATTTGGGTAGTACGCACATCAACGTGGCCAAGCTGTTCCTGAACAGTTCGGATATCAGCACCCGACTCCAATAAATGCGTGGCAAACGAATGACGAAGCGTGTGACAGGTTACATTTTTGGGGATAGCAGCTTTGCGGGAGGCGATTTTAATTTCACGCCTGACACAGCTTTCATCCAGATGATGACGGCGTAAGAGTTTTGAGTCCGGATCAATACTCAGCTGCATCGAGGGAAACAGATACTGCCAACCAAATTGCTTGGGCGCTGCAGGATTTTTACGTGCTAATGCATGAGGTAACCAGACACCGGCATATTCGGGATTGGCCAAATCAGCCTGAAAATACTGCAATACAAACTGGCTTTGCTGTTTGAGTGTTGGAACCAACTCTGGTGCTAAGGTGACGCGGCGATTTTTATTGCCTTTGCCCTGCCAGACCATGACCGACAAATAATCGTAATCTATATCCTGCACTCGTAACCGTACTGCTTCCATTAACCGTAAGCCACTGCCATACATCAATTGAGCTAATAATTTATAGCGCGGATCGATCACGCGCAGTAGTGCCGTAATCTCGGCACGGGTTAGCACGACCGGCAATTTTGGTGAAATTTGCGAGCGGTTAAAGTTAAGGTTTAACGATAGTGGTTGCTGTAACACCTTGTTATACAGAAAGCTCAATGCGTTAAGTGCGCTAGCTTGTGTCCTCGGCGCAACGTTACGCTGATTACTCAAATAAGACAGAAATCTCTCAACATCCTGATCGCCAAGCTTAGAGGGATGCTGCTTTTTGTGATAAAGGATATACAGCCTAATCCAGTGCAGGTAACTCTCAATTGTCCTTTTAGCATAGCGGTGGGTATACATAAATTCGGCAATGTATTGCATAAATGGCGATGACATCTACCGCTCCTTGAAATAAGTTTAAGTGTGTTTATATACAGTAGTAGGTAAATTTATTGTGATCAAGTGAATCGCGAGTTTTCACCTCGCTTTCAGCAATCAATTCAAAACAGTCCAGAAAAAATCTGTTGATTTACGGAATGTTGTTAGATAGTGTGATTTTATTTACAAAAGATAGAAGGGAGTTTACATGGCTGGAAAGCGTGTGCGCTCCAAACTACAAAGTTGTTATGTTTACAAGGCGCACAGTCTGTGAATATAAAAAAGTTATTAAATTGGCTTCCTGACATATTATTACTGATCTTGCTCGGTGGAATGTATTTTTATATTGATGATATGAGGCAGAATTTATATCTATTACGAGAACATGTGAATGACGATAAAAGCTTTAGCTCTGCTATAGCTACATTGGATAAGAAAATTACTCTATTATGGGTTTTTTGCTTTTTCTTTATAGGTATATTCAATTTAATAAAACGCAAACATAACAAACCGCTGTAGTCGGTCGCTAACGCTCCCTGGGACAAAAACACGTGGGCTGTCCTCGCTTCGCTCGTTATTATAGCCCACGTATTTTTGCCCCTAAGCGGAGCGTTAGGCACTCAGAGGAATGCAATTGAAGAATCTTACCGTTTTATTTTTTATCTCAATATTTAGCTTTTCAGCAACAGCTAATTCTTTGCTTGGTAAGTGGTCTAAATCAAGCGAACAAGGATTGATGGTCGTAGAATTCAAAATTGATGAAATGATAATGGCGTCTTCGATCGATATGCCTGAGGTATCCCCAGAAA
>NZ_LCWL01000012.1:0-23233 GCF_001441695.1 Alishewanella sp. WH16-1
ATTTCTGGGGATACCTCAGACAAATTAGACTACGTGACAATATTTCGTCACATTCTAGCATTCACAGCACTAGTACAGAGGTTTCTCATTTCAGCCTCATTTAAACTGAAACAATACAATTATTTTGTGTAAATCGATTGTGTATAAGAACTTTTTGTTTTCCCACATCCTGTTATGTAAGGGAGAGTCTGTTTTTGGCAATAACCAGCATTTCTTCGCAACAGGACTGTTTACATTCCACGCCCAATGGTGTCTAACCCACTATCGCAGGACCGACTCCGGTACGCAAGCATACCGGAGTCGAGGGATCGTGTAATGACGAAGAGTGCGGCTAGCGCCAACACAGGCGCAATTAGCACAGGCACTGGGTACCAGTGTAGATACTATTAAAAGCTGGGAGAGCAAGCGGCGTAACCCAACGGGTTTGGCGGCGAAAGTGCTGGCGACGATTCAGGATAACCCGGAGTTTTATCGACAACTGGCTGAGCATTAAATTTGTTATCTCCCGGATCCAAGCCATTGTTGGCCTTGCTGTAGCATCGCGATCCAAGATTGCAACGCCAGCTTGGCAAGCAAACCGGCGTTGCTGTGAGGTGACTAAACCGCTAGTCAGCGTATTTCTTGGCTTTAAGTGACGTTACCGACTTAACCAGCTTACTAAACTGCCGCTCTTTTTCACGCCGCTGATGCAAAGATGCCGCATTACGTGCTTGTTCGGCATTAAGTTTCTGGTAGTTGGCGAGCCGTCTGGCGTCTAACTCCCCCCGCGCGATAGCCTGTTGTACCGCACAGCCTGGCTCAGTCTGATGCTGGCAGTTGCTAAAGCGGCACTCGCTGGCCAAGGCGTCGATGTCGGCAAAGGTGCGGCGAATACCAGCATCGCAGTCTGTCAGTTGCAGTTCACGCATACCGGGCGTATCAATGAGTACCGCGCCGGCGGCAGTAAAATGCATCGAGCGGGCGGTGGTGGTATGCCGGCCTTTGCTGTCATCACTGCGGATAGCCGCGGTTTTTTGTGCCGTATTGCCGGTCAGGGTATTTACCAGGGTTGATTTACCCACGCCAGACGAACCTACTACCGCCAGCGTATTACCAAGCCGGCACCAGTGCTGTAATTTGCTACTGCAACTGCTGTCGAGGGCATTCACAACCTCGACCAGCAGCATAGGGTCAAGCTTAGTAACCTGCTGGATATAGGCGTCCACATCGGCGCAAAGATCTGCCTTGGTCAGCACCAATAATGGCTCGGCACCGGCTTCGTGCGCCAGCGCCAGATAACGCTCAATACGGCTTAAGTTAAAGTCGTGGTTTAACGAGCAAACAATAAGCAGCGTATCAACGTTAGCAGCAATCAGCTGTTCGGCCAGCTGGCTACCGGCGGCTTTACGTTTAAACAGCGACTTTCGTGTTAATAAGCGGATAAAATTGCCAGCTTGATCCAATAGCAGCCAATCGCCAATCGTCATCGCAGGTAAGGCCGGGCTGGTGGTTAAATGACCAGGTCCTTGCTGCGTCATTAGCTGATAACCACTACGGTGATGCGCTGTGACGCGGGCGATAAGCGCCTGTTCAAATTCTGCCAAAGTCAGTTGTTGTTGAAAAAAGGCTTGCCAGCCCAGTTGTGGTAAAGTTAAGGCTAAGTTCATTGCATTTCCTTCTGCGCACAGCTAAGCACTGCGCGCACAGTAAAAATGGTGAGGAACTCTGGAAAAGTTAAGGTAACCCGAATGGGCTTTCAGAGATCCCGGTCAGCAAACACCGGGCTAAGGCAGGTGAAATTAAAAAGCGAAAAGTTTAACTTACGCCGCAGCCTTCGCCGGGTGGGTAATTACTGCAATCATCAAACTCTCCTTCTTAATTTAGAACACGGTGAAATTATAGCAGCAGTAAATTGAAATCGCTATTTGGTGGTGGGTGTTTTGTAAGCTGTTTTATCAAGCTTATTGCTGAATAATATTCGATCTGGAAGAAAGATTCTGATCCTATTGCTGTAACGGCTTGAGAGTTGAGCGATTTTGACCCCCAAAATTGACGTGTTCTGTCCTTGCGGTTGTGTAGATGTTCCCTAGTATAGGAGCAACGACAAGGTAAGGAATATGTTATGAAACTACAACAACAAAAATATCGCCTTAAGCTGTGCCAACCCGCAATACTCCCTTTGGCTGTTTTGACTGCGCTGACGGCATCTCCGATATTAGCTGACGAAACAGACGCTGAAAAGGAGAAAGCCAGAGTAATTGAAGTTATTGAAGTAACAGCTACGCGGCAAACCGAGAATCTGCAAAGAGTTCCGATAGCGGTTACCGCACTATCTGGTGCAGAGTTAGAGCAATATCAAATTCAAAATCTGGGGCAACTGGAAGCATTAGTGCCAAATTTGAATTTACATGTTGGTGATGCAGCTAATGCGGTTGTTTACATCCGGGGCGTTGGGCAGTTGGATTCTATTTCATTTAATGACCCCGGAGTGGGGATTTACCTGGATGATGTGTATTTAGGACGGGTGCAGGGCGCGTTTTTGGATGTGGTTGATCCACAGCAAATAGAGATATTGCGTGGGCCGCAAGGTACACTTTATGGCCGTAACACTATTGGTGGAGCAGTAAAATTTACCAGTGCCCGCCCATCAGAGACTACTGAGGGGTACGTAAGTGTGTTGGCAGGCAATTATCAGCAGCGTGGTGTTAAAGCCAGCTTAACCGGGCCACTAATTGACGAGCAGCTTGCCGGACGCTTCGCTATTGCCAAAAGCAGCCGCGACGGTTTTAGCTTTAACCAATACACTGGGAAGAACGATTACGATAAGGACTCCTTAACTTGGCGCGGCAGTTTACTGTTTACTCCGGTATCAGAGTTTACTGCGTATTTAGTGCTAGATGGTTCAAATCAGAATCCTGATTACTCAAGAACGCCACACCGAGAAACGCCGATCTACTCCTTGCCTAGCGGGGATTTTTTGCCAGTAGGGGAGGACCCTTTTGTCGTCAACGCAAATTTTAACGACCGCGAAGAATTACGCACCAAAGGTGTTGCACTAACGCTAGACTATCAATTGCAGCAATCTACCCTGAAGTCGATAACGGCTTATAGGGAGATGAACTATCGTACTCACCTTGATTTAGACGGTACGCCAGATGCCAGCTTTGGTATTTACAGTTACGAAGATCAGGATCAGCTGAGTCAGGAGTTGCAGTGGTTATACCGAAGTGAATCTCTGTCATTGGTTTCGGGATTATTTTATTTTAGGGAAAATTCCTGGAGTCTTGGTGGTGCCATTGCTCCAGACTTCTTTGTACCTTTAGGGAATGGTGTATTCTTCCCATTTCCAGTGATCAGTGCCGGGTTACGTGACCAAACCAATACCAGCTACGCCGTATACAGCAATATGAGTTGGCAATTAAGCGAGCCGCTCAGTATCACTCTGGGAGCCCGTTGGACCAGTGAAAAGAAGCAAGTATCTAATAGAGGAGAGGAGTTTGCTGGCACGGGTATTGATACCCCCCAGGGCATGCAGGCGGTATTCGGTACTGGTATCGGTCATAGTTTAACCGGGTATGACGCAAGTCAGCGTTGGAATGATTTCTCACCACGAGCTGTGCTGAACTATCAGTATTCTAGCCAAACCATGCTCTACAGTAGTGTGAGTAAAGGGTTCAAAAGCGGCGGTTTTAATGGTCGGTTAACTTCGTTCGCACAACCTTACGATCCTGAAACGCTTTGGAGCTATGAAGCCGGAGCAAAATCTTTATTGCTTAACCAGCAATTACGTTTGAACACGGCATTCTTTTACAACGATTATAAAAACTTTCAACTTAGCCGTTTTTCTATCGATCCTGATACTGGTGCCTTTCTTTCACTTTTCGAAAATGCAGGTAAAGCAACAACTTATGGTGCAGAGCTTGAGCTGCAGGCGTTACTAACCGACAGCCTGACACTGAACATGAATCTGGGCTATTTAAACGGTGGTTACGATAAATTGATAGGTGATTTCGAGCAGGAAGTCAGCGATGAGCGCGAGTTAGTAAATGCGCCGCGTTGGAATGGTCGCCTTGGGTTGGATTACTGGTTTGATCTGGGCAGTCGGGGCACTTTGTCAGTGAATGCTGGTGGGAGTTTTAAAAGTAAAACTTATCTGACAGTTAGCAGCAGCGATTTGTTGGCGCAGCCAGGGTTCACCCTTTACGACCTTTATGTCAATTGGCAGAGCCAAGACGAGCGGTGGCAGCTTAACTTATTTGGTAAAAACCTGACCGACAAACGCTATCGCCAACATGGTTTTGATTTGAGCGCCTCGCCTGGTGTGCAGCTTGGCTATTACGGCGATCCCCGTACCTATGGCCTACAACTTACTTACAGGTATTTCTAATGACTATAGATTTAGCAACCAAAGCGTTATTAACGCAATTTAATCAGCAGTCTGCCACCATGCAACCACATAAACCCACTATCGAGGAGTCACGGTTAGGGGCGAGGGCGATGTTTTTGTCGCTGGCCGGTGACAATGAGCCGGGTTGTCAGGTTGAAGCCTTGCGACTGCCTGCGGGCACACATGATATTCCGGCACGTTTGTATCATCCGCAACAACTGCTGGTACCTGATGCCATAGTGCTCTTCATCCATGGCGGGGGCTGGAGCCTTGGCGATCTTGATTGTTATGATGGGCTGGTGCGTTCTTTATGTCAGCAAAGTGGTGTGCGTTTTTTAAGTGTTGAATATCGGCTGGCGCCTGAACATCCATATCCTGCAGGGTTAGATGATGTGAGTACCGCTCTGAGCTGGCTGCATCAGAATGCTGCTGCATTATCCATTACGACTGACAAAGTTGCTTTAATGGGCGACAGTGCTGGTGGAAATCTGGCGATAGCATTAAGTGTACGTGCTGCCCGGATGTTGAAGTTGCCAGTGGCCGCACAATACCTGATTTATCCGGTGCTGGATGTGCATCAACCACATGATGTTTATCCATCCCGAATGCAGTTTGGTAACGGTGATTATCTTCTTGCGCGCTCTGCCATTGATGATACGCGCAATTGGTATTTAACGGCGGATGAAACCAGCGACAACTCGGAAGTGTCACCGTTATTGTTGTCTCATCTCGATGACCTGCCGCCTACCAGCATATTGCTTGCCGACTTTGACCCACTTTTCGATGAGGGATACATACTGGCCGAGCGTCTAAAGTCGGTAGGATTATTGCGGCGTTTAGCTCGCTTCCCCAGTATTCACGCATTTTTTTCGTTTGGTGTATTGCCGATTTCACAGCAAGCCAGAAGCCAGTTGGCGCGACAAATTCGTGAAGATCTTTTAACGTGAAAATGCAGCACTGCAGTATCGTGCAACCGGAGGTCAAAATGTGTTTCATTAACAAACTGATAAGCTTTGTACTTTGTTCGATACTGATGTGTAGTGTTTCTAGCAGTTATGTTGCTGCGAATCCAGTACATGAAGCTTCATTTACTACTGGCATTTCGAATGGTTGGAACCGGGTAGAGCGCTGGCGGGATACCAGTGGAAACCTCTCTGCAGAGGACTTTCCAACAGATGGTAGAGGTGATCAAACCGGACAACGCGCCACGTTTTTCGGTACGTCTAAACCAAGCTCTGCGCGTTTTCTTCTTTATCACGCACCGGGCTGGAGCAGCAATACTAAGTCCGTCCCGGTGTTGTTGGTTCATGGTGCAAATCAGGACGCTGATATCGCCTGGGCTAACCCGAATGATGCCGGCGGTTATGGCTGTGGCCAGCAAACTTGTCCAAGCACTGGTTTGATGCAGTCGTTGGCAGCAGACAATTTTAAAGTGTTTGCATTATCTTTAGCTCATAAAAATGGTGATGGTTATTTCTGGGCCGAGCAAATTGCCAATGCGATAACAGTGATAAAGACAAAAACGGGTGCAAGCAAAGTGGATGTTATCACCTGGTCAAAAAGTGCATTTAATGCCCGAATGTATATCTCTTCTGTTACTCGCCCCTGGGGTACTCGTTATCGTGGGGATGTAAGACGCTTAATTATGCTTGGTGCGCCAAATAACGGTATTGACTGGTCGTTTCGTCATGGTTGGACGCATACCTTTGCGGTTTATCCCGGGTGCGGTGGTGTTATAAATGGTCCCACTGCACATACCAGCATCATGTGTTACGGTGTTTGGAATACTGGCCCGCAGTGGAGTTATGCATCAAGCTTTTTCCCGGGATCTGTGCAAATGTTGAAACGTTGGGACGCGACTTATCCGCTACCTAGTTATGAGCAAGACTGGTACACCACCTATTATGGTGGGCAGGGCTTTTATAGTGGTGGGCAGGGTATTCAAGCCTTTATGCATTTATCTTTGGTGGATCAGCTCAGGGCTGCCGGTACACCTGCCGATGTCAGAGTACATAATCTTTGTGGTGACAGAGCGAATATCGCACTGATTCATAACGAGCATACCGGGCCATCGGATGGTGTTGTTTTTGTCGCGAGCTGTAATGACAGTACTGGCATCAGTAATCACGGCGGTTCAGCGGTGTTATATTTGAACCATTTAGCTTTAGGTTGGCAGAGTTCAGGGATGACGCAAATCAGAAATTGGTTAAACGCTATCTGACCGCAACGTATATTTAACCCAAACTGTACTTTCGTACTGTTGCCAGCTGTTCTGCGCTGTGCTTTATTCATGTAATAATTCAGCACGTGCAGAGACGTTATGGCAACAGTTAACCAACGTTGCGGTGTTAGTAGGCAGATATTAGCCGAAATGATGGCCTCGCAGGGGATTTCTCTTGATACGCTAACTGCAATTAATGCAGGCGAAGAGACGGAAGATCCGGCGAACTTGCTCAGACTGCTCGAGAGATTTGCCATCGAGGTTCAGGATGAATCGCTGCATTTATCGGCCAGGCCTTTGATGCCGGGTACCAATGACTATGTACTCTCAAGCCTGAGTCACTGCCGTACAATTGAAGGGGCATGTCGGCAACTGGCTAACGCCTATAACTTTATTCATGGAGGAAATTACAATCAGGTTGAAAAAACCACAGATGCCCTCGTCTATCGAATTGATGACCGAACCTTCCCGTATGCGGCTGAGGCAGGGCAATATGTAATGTTCAACCTGGATATGGTGTTGATCTTTATTCATGCTATCGTCACCACCCTCTCTGGAGCTCCTGTCGCGCTGTTAAAAATAAAAAGTCGTAACACAGAGGCCGGGCAGTCGCCTTTGAGCACTGCCTTTCCCGAAACAGCAATTAGCTACAAAATGGGTTGTTTTGAGCTGCATTATCCTCTGACGCTGGCGGAGCTTGAAACAACACAATCATGCAATAACACGCTGAATACTGCGATGGTTTATAGTGAACTACAGCGGTTGGGAACGGTACCATCAACTGATGCCTGTCAGAGCTTTCTGGTCAGAGTTCGAGGCGCATTAGAGGCAGGCTTGCGAGACCAGCAAAGTGTTGCAAGGAGTCTCGGGTGCAGTGTCGCGACACTAAGACGCAGACTCTCCGCTTATCGCACCAGCTTTCGTCAATCCAGAGAGTTGGTACTTAACCAAGAAGCGAAACTGTTATTGACCCAACACCTGTCATTAGAGGAGATCGCAAGCAAACTGGATTTCTCAGACGTCAGAAGTTTCAAACGCGCTTTTCGAAACTGGAACGGAGTAAGTCCAAAGCAGTATTCGCTGATGAAGTTTCGCCAGCATCACCGGATTTCGGAAAGTAAACAAGTTTGATTAATAACGTTAATATTTCAGAACAAAGTAGTCTCGATTGTTAGATGTTCTTTGATGTCTGTGATTGCGACTTTGGATATGCAAGTAAACCAGAGTCGTGGAACTTTGTAATAGATTTTTAGTGTCTTAATGATAATCCTTTGGCGAGTGCGTTTTAAGCCAATCGCGCAGCGCAGCGTTCATTCGGGTTTGCCAGCCTTTGCCGGTTGGATTGAACGCCGCAACTATTGGATCTCCTGATTAGCTTATATTAATCATGCTACTTGCAGGCCTAAACGGGCTTTATGGCGCAAAGCACTAGGAACTTATTCGGCTTTGGTTTAGCGTATCGTTATCAATAAACCCACCCGGTGGCAACATACCGGTGAGATAACTGTGATGCCTATAACTTTTAAACATCTAACCGCTAAACATTCGGCATTATTGTCGCCTTTAACGGTCCTGCTAAGCTGCCTGTTACTTAGTGCGTGTGTTAATCATACGGCGCAGCGTCCTGAGACTCAGCCTGAGCCTCAGTCGTTGTCGCAAGTGAGTTACAATAGTATCTTGGCGTTGCCTGTGGCGGGGAACGGCAAAACGCTCGCCTATGGTGAAAATCCACTGCAATTTGGTCAGTTATATTTGCCTGACATAACGGCAAACTCCCCATCTCAAAAGGTGCCGTTGCTTATTTTTATTCATGGCGGTTGTTGGCTTAATGCCTTTGATATCCAGCATACGCAGGCATTTAGTGAAGCGGTTGCCGCAGCCGGTGTTGCCGTGTGGTCGATAGAATATCGTCGGGTGGGTGATGAGGGCGGCGGTTGGCCTGGCAGCTATCATGATGTGTTAGCCGCCGTTGCGCATGCCCAAACGGCATTACACCCTTATCCCATCGATGTTAATCAAGTGGTGTTAGCAGGGCACTCAGCGGGTGGGCATTTAGCGTTATTGGCGGCAGGGGCATCTGTTCAGTCGTCTAACACCGGTGCGCACGGCACGGCATTAAAGCCGATAAAAGCTGTGATTGGTCTGGCGGCGATTACGGATTTACCCAGTTATCAAAGTGATGCCACAGGCTGTCAGCGGGCTGCCCGTCAATTTATCGGCGGCAACTACCCGGATCTTGCTGAGCAATATCAAGCGGCCAGCCCCACGCAACAGCCTGCACATCCTGCCACTTTCTTACTGCATGGCGGCGCTGACAGCATAGTGCCATTGTCTCAGGCTACCGACAGCGGCCTGCCGCTTTACCTGTTAGATAACGCCGGACATTTTGATTGGATCCATCCGCAAACCGACGCCTTTCAGTATTTTTTGTTAACGCTGCAAGCATTAATCGCTAAGTGAGCCGCCTGATGTTCCAATTACCCGATTTAACGACAACGACCTTAGCTTTACTGGATGCGACAGATCCTTTGGCGGCTAAACGTGAAGAATTTGTGTTACCCAAAGACACCATTTACTTGGATGGCAACTCGCTAGGTGCGATGCCAAAGGTGGCAGCGTTGCGAGCGAATCAGGTGCTGACTGAGCAATGGTCGCAAGATTTAATTAAAAGTTGGAATAATCATAACTGGATTGATCTGCCCCATACCGTGGGTGAAAAAATCGCGCCTTTGCTGGGTGCTGCGCCGGGTCAGGTAATTTGTTGTGATTCTACCTCGGTAAATTTATTCAAAGTGTTAAGCTGCGCCATGCTGATGCAGCCGGGGCGCAGCAAAATATTATCGCAAGCGGGTAATTTCCCAACCGATCTTTACATGGTGCAGGGCTTAGCCAGTTTATTGGGCGAGCAAAATTGTCAGTTAGTGCTAGTGGATGATAGCGAAGATCCTGATGCGCTTGAGCGCGCGATCACGGCAGAGATTGCGGTATTGCTGCTAACGCAAGTCGATTTTCGCAGTGGCCGCTTACTGGATATGCAACGCTTAACCGCGCTGGCTCATGCGCAAGGCGTGTTAGTGATTTGGGACTTGGCGCACAGTGCAGGGGCCTTGCCTATTGAGCTTGACGCCTGGCAGGTAGATTTTGCGGTGGGCTGTGGCTACAAATACTTGAACGGCGGCCCCGGTGCGCCGGCGTTTTTGTATGCGGCCAGTCGTCACCATACCCATTTAACGCAACCCTTAACCGGTTGGATGGGCCATCAGGCGCCTTTTAGCTTTACAACCACCTATCAAAAAGCGCCCGGCATAGCACAATTTCTGAGTGGCACTCCGGCGATTATTGCGATGAGCGTGTTAGACGCGGCCTTAACGGTATTTGCTGATATTACTATGCAAGATGTGCGGTATAAATCGCTGGCGCTAAGTCACTGCTTTCATCAGTTAGTCGAACAACAGCCTGCTTTAGCATCCCTTAATTTAATTACGCCACTGCAACCCCACGCCAGAGGCAGCCAATTGGCTTATCAGCATCCACAGGCTTATGCACTGTGCCAAGCTTTGATCAAACGGGGTGTTATTGCTGATTTTCGGGCACCCAATATTTTACGATTAGGTTTTACGCCCTTGTATTTACGCTACGCGGATATGGGTAATGCGGTTGCGATTTTGGCCGACATTATGGATTCGCAGGAATATTTAAAGCCAGAGTATGCCGTAAAACAAAAAGTCACCTAAGGTGGTTTAAACGGCAACTCATTGCCAGATAAGCCGCTATTGAGGGGGCTACACCGCTGCTATTTTATCTGCCGCCTCTGGCTGCGGCATTGGCCGGCTAACAAACCAGCGGCCCAGCTGCCACAGCAAATACATGGATAACAGCGGAAATAGCAAAGTTTTCAGGCTGTAGATCACAATCAGTTGGATTAACTTTTCTACCATATTGTCGGAGAAGCTGCGCATTGCACCCAGCATATCACTGGCTTTGGCGGCCATTTGCCGCAGCCAGCTAACTGAGCCATCCTCTGTATTGCTCATGGGCTGATCAATTTGCTGCAAAGCAGCCGTTTCTTGGTTAAGTGCCGCTTCGGCGGCTTCGCGTTGTGGCGTAAGTACCCAATCCGACAGTTCGGCCACACCATAGGCCGTCAGAGGAATACCGATACGGATAATCAGCAACAGCGCCACAAAAAGCCGCAGCAGATAGCGGCAACTGTTGCGCCAGCTGGCAGGCCCGCATAACAGCAATGCTGCCGAGGCCAGGATGCCGCTGCCAAAGAGTGGCAAGGCGGCCAGCTGACCAAAGTGCAGTAAAAAGAGCTGCAACCCAACCGAAGTCATCGCAATCACCATCACATCCGAGTAGCGCACGGCCATATCCTGCAGTGGCTTTAATAGTTGGCCCGGTTTTACGCTGGCAACACCGACGCCCACCTCGGCTTCAGAAACAAAAGCGATACCGCGGTCAATCAGCCGCGCCGTGGCATAGGAGGCACTGCTTAGCAATAAACTTTGTTGCAAAGCCTGCTCGGCTTTTTGATCCAGTGGCGCCAGTGCCGGGTTTACTAACCGCTGTTGCAGCACACCGCTATAGAGACCAGCGGCCAGTGTAAGTAGGCAGAGCAGTAGCACCAATAGCCGCTGCCCGGTACTGAGTTTGCTGAAAAAACGCATGCTGTTCTCCGCTAAATACACTTTGGCTCAGTATTCACGATATCAGGGCTGAGATAAAGCCGTTGGCGCCACAGTAGCTTAAGTTCGTTGAGAGAGATTAACAGCAGACGGCAAATCTGCCGTGATCCTGAGCCTTACCGCGATTTCGACTCGGGTATGGTTAACCTAAAAAAGCGTAATATTTCATTAAAAAAACATGCCTGCTTATTTTGTTTTACAGCTTTTCCCGGTTGTAGTAAGGTCTGGCCGATTAGCGTTAATGGCAGTTAACGCTGTGGATTGGGAACTTTTATAACTAAGGAGCTGTGATGACTATGTTACGGACACTTTCCCGTCTGCCTTCACCAAAATTCGATCAACAGTTGGCCACCGGTGACACTCACCTTGACCAGTATCTGCAGGCTCTGGACGCTGAGTTGGTGGGGGCCAAAACGGTACGTAACCATACTTTGGCTGCAGTTCGGGAACAGCTAATCGCACAAAAAACGAGCTCAATTGCAGATGGCACGGAGGCAACAACTGCCAGTTTGGCCGCAGTACAGCAGCTCGGCCCGGCAGCAGCACGAGGTCAAGCTCAGCGTCAGGAGCGTCGTGCATTTTACGTTAATATGATGCTGAGCACCGGGCTGCCTTATGCGGTATTTATGACGCTTTTTAGCTTTAGCTCGGAGACAACGCAGGAAAGCTCATGGTCCGGATATATAGCGATGTTTATGTTTTATTTTTTGTTTTTCGGCAATGTTATGGCTGCTTATTTAACCTTTGGTCAGGCACCGGCAAAAACAACACAACGTATCGAGTCCCTTGAGCCGGGTGAGACATTAGAGGTTTTCTCGCCGCCCGCCAGTAAAGCTGCCGCCGCAATTTTGATGCTATTGATGCTGTTTGTCGGTAGTGCCGCTTTGCTTGGGATATTTAATATAGGCTTTATGGCGAGTACCCATCTTGCTGTCAATCTGTTTATGGTTTATATCGCCTGTACCGGGATCCTCGGCGCAACCATAGTAAACAACCGGCTGTTGGTACAAGGAGATACCTTGATCAAGCAAAGCTTATTCTCCAGGCAGGTAATTCCGCTTACGCGGTTAGTGGCCGTTGAGCCAGCCCCTGGCTGGCAAGCCTGGTTTCGGATTGGGTTTGGCCAGCGTTATATTTTGCATTTTTGCGATGCCGGCGGCGGCAGTATTAAAACCTCGTTGATATTAAATCATGAAATGCACAATAGTGAGCAGTTACTGACCTTGTTACAGCAGAAAGTTAAATAAGTTAGCTGATTATTTTTGTCGGATAAGGAGATGATGGGGGTTTTAAAAGGCGTGGTGTGTTGGCCGGAATAGATTTTAGTCTTTACATTGCTTAAGACCTGCGTCAGGCATAGGAAAGTATCGACGCTGAACTATATCCCGAAAATTGCCTGTTTATGCACCTTTGTTATCTGGCCGCGCTACGAATCGCAGTATCGTGTGACTCAGCCGCAAAGCCTGTCGAAGTCCGTTGCGGATTGGCCTGTCAACTTGCAGTATAGTGTTTATTGTCATTTGCTAATGCGTTAAGGGAGCCTACAGTGCGTTTAACTGCTGCATTATTATTATTACTGGCGTTGCCACTGGCCGCCGAGCCTTATTATCCGCCGGCGGGGCAGTGGGCAACGGCAGCGCCGGCGTCATTAAATGTGGATGAGCAAAAACTGGCGGACGCGGTGGCTTATGCCATTGCGAGTGAAAATCCGGCGTCGAAAGATCAGGCGATAGTGCAGGCGACAACCTTTGGCGCCAGAGAGCCCTATGATCAGATTATCGGCCCGATGGGGGTGCGCGCAGCAGCGAATGGCCTGATTATTTATCGCGGCAAAGTCATCGCGCAGTGGGGCGAGGTGGACAGCGTTGATATGACGCACAGCATCGCCAAAACCTTTTTAACCACGGTAACCGGCCTGGCCTGGCAGCGTGGGCTGATCCGCGATCTGCAGGATCGGGTTGGCCCTTATATGCCGCATGGTGTGGCTTTGTATCAGGGCGAACACAACAGCCAAATCCGTTGGGATCATCTACTGCGGCAAACCAGTGATTGGCAGGGCACGCTGTGGGGTAAACCGGACTGGGCCGACCGCCCGGAGGGTAAAACGCCGGCCGACTGGCCAAACCGCCCGTTGCGAACGCCAGGCAGTCACTATAAATACAATGATGTGCGGATAAATCTGTTAGCGCTGTCAACGCTTTACGTCTGGCGTAAACCTTTACCCGAAGTCTTAAATGAGCAAATTATGCAGCCCATTGGGGCTTCGTCTACCTGGCGTTGGTATGGCTACGATAACAGCTGGATTGAGCTGGATGGCCAGCGGGTGCAGTCGGTGTCCGGAGGCGGGCACTGGGGCGGCGGGATCTTTATTAACGCCTGGGATCTGGCGCGTTTTGGTTATTTGTTTTTACGCGATGGCCAATGGCAAGGGCAGCAACTGGTGAGCCGGGATTGGATCAGGCTGGCCAGTACCGGCGGTGTAAACCCGGAATATGGTTTTGCCAACTGGTTTTTAAACCCGGGGCGCAAAGCATTGCCCAGTGCACCTGAGTCGGCGATAACCTTTCAGGGCGCCGGGCGTAATATTATTTATCTCGATCGTGAGCACGATCTGTTAATGGTTGCGCGCTGGATTGGTAATGGCGATGAGTTGAATCAACTGGTTGCTAAGGTGTTGGCGGCGCTACCGCAATAAAACCGGGTTAAAACAGTGCTGATTTTGCACAGCAAAACCTGAGATAAGTTATTTATCTCAGGTTTTGGCGGCTATCTTCTACACTTACAGGTAGAATACGCCTTTATTTGCGCGTCTGCCGTCTTTGTTCAGCGCCCACCTGTAGGATCTGTTATGAAAAAAACCTTTGCGTTAACTCACCCCAAGCTGCAACCGGCGCGTTTAGTTGACGCTATTAAACACGAAATTCGCAAATATCTGGCGCGCGAACGGCGTAAAGCGGTGCCAGCCGATAAAGACTATTGGACCTTTGATTGTCGCTTTGGCGCCTCAGAGGCGGAAGCGAAACCGATGTTCACCTCTGAAATCAATCAACATATCGACGCGGCGGCCGCGCAGCAGTGGCCGCAGTTTTATATCGAAATTCTGGCTCGCGCCTGCAATCATAAGCCACGCCCGGATAGCGATACCGAATAAGCTTCACTTATAAGCTGCAGCCAGGCTGCAGAGGAATTCTTATGCAATTTTCAGCTTTAAATTTGGCACCAGACTTACTGCGTGGCTTAACAGCATGTGGTTTTAGTGAGCTTACGCCAGTGCAGGCGCAGGCGATAGTGCCGGCGCGGCGCGGCAAAGATTTACAGGTTACTGCGCAAACCGGTACCGGTAAAACCGCGGCCTTTGCTATTCCATTATTACAACGCTTAGTAGATACGCCGCAAGCCGCGGTTGAGCGACGGCCCCGGGCGTTAATTTTAACGCCAACCCGGGAGCTTGCCGAGCAGATTGCCAATGCGATTAGTGCCTATGCCCAATTTTTGCCACTTAGCGTCACTGCGATTTATGGCGGCGTTAAAATGGGCGGGCAGGCCAGTAAATTACAGACCGGCGTTGATATCGTGGTCAGTACGCCGGGCCGCTTAATTGAGCACATGGCGCTGGGTAACGTGATCTTAAGTGACGTTGCTTTTGTGGTGCTGGATGAGGCTGATCGTATGCTTGATATGGGCTTTAGTACTGATGTGCTGAAGTTAGTGGAGATGACCGCAGCCAGCCGGCAAACACTGCTGTTTTCTGCGACCACGTCGCCGGCAGTGAATGAACTGTCTCACAAGATTTTGAAAAATCATCAGCAAATCCGGGTAGCGAAAACCAACAGCACTGCCGACACGGTGGAGCATGTGGTGTATCCGGTAGAAGAAAGTCGCAAAATCGAGTTATTTGAGCAACTGTTAGCTGAGCACAACTGGTTTCAGGTGCTGGTTTTTACCAGTACCAAAGAGCAGGCCGATCGGTTACTCGCCGATCTGCAAAAAGCTAAAGTCAATGCTGCGGTTTGTCATGCCGATAAAAGCCAGGGCAGTCGCCGCCGTGCACTGGCCGATTTTAAATCAGCCAAACTGCAGGTACTGATTGCTACTGAAGTTGCCGCCCGGGGGTTGGATATCCAGGGGCTGGATTATGTGGTGAACTTTAACTTGCCGTATTTACCGGAAGACTATGTCCACCGCATAGGTCGCACCGGGCGCGCTGGCGCCAAGGGGCAGGCGATCTCCTTTGTCAGCCGTGAAGAAGAGCAGAGCCTGGAGCGCATTCAAAAGCTGATTGGCAGTACTATTGCGCGGGTGGTGAAACCCGGCTTTGAAGTCAGCAACCGCGGCAGCTTGTTAAAAAGCATTTCGCGTAAAGTGCTTGGCACCCGCGCCAATAAAGCCAGCGCGACCCAGATTGATGTTGCCACCCCGAAAGCAAAAGCAAAAAAGCCAGCCGGCAGCGCAGCGGTAAAACCTGGTAAAGCCCGCCGCAGCTAAGCTCAATACATTCACAGCACGCAGCGCAAACCGTTATCGTGAATGGCGGTTCTGCGCTGGCGCACCGTGCTACTTTAGTCGATAGCTTAAAGCTGTCGCACTTACAGCAGAATGCCGTTATTACAAGCAGTTACACTCAATAGTGCGGCCTGGTCAGTGTGCGGGGAATGGCATAAAAATCACGATGAATAACGCTTAGCGCTTTACTTCCTACCGCTAAGGGTTAGAATACGCGCGCTGTTCTGAGCAAAGACTACACCGCTCTGGTTATATAAGGTAATTGCAATGCATCCGATGTTAAACATCGCGGTCCGCGCTGCCCGTTTCACCGGTAACGTCATCATTTTCGTCGGTATTATGCTGGCCGGAATCCTCTGTCTGGTTTCGCAACGCCGTGTCTGTAAAACGCCCGTCCTTATGTTATCTGCCAAGCTCTTGCCTCAGTCTCAACCTCTTTATTTGCTGCGCTGTTTTATCACCCGCGTCCGCCATCTTACGGTGTATTGCCACCATGCCGGACACCCTGATAACAGCCGGCACGCCAGGGTCGGCCCAACGTATTCCTGCCTCCCTGCCAACCGCTTTTCGTTTACTACCGCTGTTTTGTCGCTGTTATCTGTCGCCCTGAGCAAGCAAGCCTGTGCTGCCACAGGGATGCAGGGCGCTTATGGTCACTCAGGCTAAAAGACAAAACACAGTTCAGTTAACGGCAAGGTTCACTCACTTTTAATTTAAACCGTGCAATATCTAGCGGAGAGCTTTGGCAATGGTACTGACTCTGACATCCACACTGGCACTATTTGTATTAATAGCGCTGTCGACCGTGGTTTTTTTTGCAGCTAAACGTTTTAAAATGCCTTATACCGTGTTGCTGGTGCTGGTTGGCCTGCTGCTGGTGCCGATTGTCAGCTTGCCCTATGTCAGTACGGTTTTCGGCTTTATCAGCGAGATGGCGCTGACACCGGAGTTACTGTTCTTTATCTTCCTGCCGGTGCTGATTTTTGAATCCGGCTTTAATATGAACTTCCGCAAGATGGTCGATAACGCCTGGGCCATTTCGTTACTGGCGGTGGTGGGTCTCTGTATCTCGTCAGTGATGATCGGTACCTTGCTCTACTACCTGTTACCGCTGATTGGGATTGAAGTACCCTTTATTCTGACGCTGATGTTCGGTGCCATTATCTCTGCCACCGATCCGGTCGCGGTGCTGTCGATGTTTAAAGAATTTGGCGTGCCTCGCCGCTTAGGAATGATTTTTGAAGGTGAAAGTTTGTTTAACGATGGTACCGCCGTCGCCTTATTTTTCGTGTTCTTTGCCATAGCTACCGATGGTTTTAATGGCAGCGCTACGGTACTGCACGGTATCAGCGAGTTTGTCATTATGCTGACCTCGGGTGTGGTGATTGGCCTGGTGTTGGCAGGACTGTTTTCCAAAGCACTGCACTTTACCAAAAGCAATGAATTTGTAACTGTCACCTTGTTAGTGATCTCGGCCCACCTGGTGTTTATCCTGACCGAGTTGATTAACAGTCTGGGCTATTTCCACGTCTCGTCGATTATTGCGACGACTGTTGCCTCCTTATTCCTTGGTAATTACTCGCGTAATATCCTGGCGCCGAAGGTCGATGAGTACCTGAGTAAGCTGATTGAGAACATGGCTTTTATCGTTAACTCGCTGGTGTTCCTGATGGCGGGCTTATTGTTCGCAAGCCTGGGCGTTAATTTTGCTGAGCTGTGGTTACCAATCTTGCTGACAGTGGTTGTGGTGGCCGTAACCCGGATCGTCGCGGTTTATGCGGTGATGGTGCCACTTAACTGGAGTAAGGTAGAAGAAACTATTCCCGCATCGTGGAATAAGTTATTGGCCTGGGCCAGTTTGCGCGGTGCCTTGTCGATTATTATCGTGTTGATTATCCCGGAAGACTTTACGCTGGAAGGCTGGAGCCTGCCATATTCGCCACGCGATTTCCTGCTGGCACTGACCATCGGCTGTATTCTGGCGACCCTGTTTATTAAAGCGCCGATGATTGGCCCTATGATGCGCCGCTACAAAATCAATGCCGCCGAGCCACTGGAAACCGCACATCGTGCCGATCTGGGTATTTACTATCTGCTGATGGAGCGGTCGCGCTTACAGGAACACCGCGCGAAAGGCTTTTTCAGTGAAGAAAAATACCAGTTTTTATTGGCGCAGGTAGAGAAAAAGCTCGGCGAAGCCAAAGCAGAACGTGAGGCTCTGATGCAGCGTTATGGCCGGACCATCTTTGTGCAGTCGCTACATCTGGCGATGGTCAATATCGAATTTACCATCCTGAAACGCTTGTATATTAATGATGAAGTCAGTTTACGGCCTTATCGCAAAATCTATAGCAAGTTGTTCTTACAGAAAGAAAAAATTGAGTATGCGCAGCATAGCCATATCGATCCGGAAGCCTTTAAAGAGCGAAAGGATATCTTTGAATGGCTGGCCAATATGATGCACACCTTGTTCAGCCGCAAGGTCAGCGAGCAGAAGTTACTGGAAGAAAAATTAGAGTATTATCGCAGCCAGATGATTGTTGCCCGCAAAGCGCTGATTATTATTGGCCTGATGCAGGATAATTTCGACGAGCCGGTATTCCAGGCAGATATTTATGCCGAAGTCACCGAGTTGTACCGTCAATATCAGGAGCGCAATGCCGGCAAACAGGCTGCCTTGACTGCACAGCACCCGCAGGTCTTATCAGCACATCTGGAGCAACTGGCGAACCGTTCGTTGGCGCAATCCGGTCAGCGGGCACTGAACTATTTACATGAGAATGGTCTGGTAACGGAAGCGGCCGAAGAAGATATCCGCCACCGGTTTGATACCAGTAATCATAGTGCCTAGCGCGGTGTTTTCGCAGCGCAGCGGCATTTAACGGGTCAGCCTGTTAAAAGCGGGTCAAACGGTTAGCAACAGGCGCGGGGTAATCAGCCGCGCCTTGTTTTTACATAGCGATCAGCAGACAGCAGAGGAGTCGTCTTTGTCTGAATTAACCAAGTCAATTGCTGCTGCCGGCACGCCAGCATCCGCCAGCTTTTCCCCCACAGTGTTAGTCTTGCCGGTGGTTGGCGCGGTCAGTTTTGTGCATTTGCTGAATGATATTATTCAGGCCATCTTGCCTGCCATCTATCCGATGTTAAAACTGGATTATGCGCTGAGCTTTACCCAGATTGGCTTAATTACGCTGATTTTTCAGCTTACCGCATCATTATTGCAACCGGCGGTCGGCCTATACACCGATAAGCATCCCAAACCCTTGTTACTGCCACTTGGTATGGTGTTTACGCTGCTTGGTCTGGTGTTACTCAGCCTGGGGCAAAGTTTTGCCATGTTGTTGCTGGCTTCAGCACTGATCGGGTTAGGCTCGTCAACTTTTCATCCGGAAGCGTCGCGGGTAGCCCGAATGGCGTCGGGTGGTCGTTATGGCTTTGCGCAGGGGTTATTTCAGGTCGGCGGTAATGCCGGCTCGGCCCTGGGGCCATTGTTAGCGGCACTGATTATTATTCCGCGGGGCCAGGGGAGTATTGGCTGGTTTTGCCTGTTAGCAATAGTTGGCATTATGGTGCTGTTGCGCGTCAGTCGCTGGGTGGTTAGCAGTAACGCCCGTATGCAATTGCGTAGCGCGGCAAAAAATGGCAATGGCTTAACAGTGCAGCAAACCCGGCAGGCGCTGCTGGTACTGGCGCTGCTGGTGTTTTCCAAATACGTCTATATGACCTGCCTCAGCAACTTTTACACCTTTTATCTGATTGAAAACTTTGCTGTATCCGTTGCAGATTCCCAGCTGTTTTTATTTTTATTTCTGGCTGCAGTGGCAGTAGGCACCGTGGCAGGTGGGCCTATCGGCGACAGGATAGGGCGTAAGCCGGTGATCTGGGTGTCTATTGTTGGTGCGGCGCCGTTGGCGTTGCTACTACCCTATGTCAATTTAGCCGGGGCCGCCGTGCTGACCGTGTTGATTGGGCTGATAATGTCATCGGCGTTTTCGGCGATTATCGTTTTTGCGCAGGAGTTGATGCCAGCGAAAATCGGTATGATTTCCGGTGTATTCTACGGCATGATGTTTGGTATCAGTGGCATTGCCGCCGCCTTGCTCGGCATGCTGGCCGATGCCAGCAGTATCAGCACTATTTTTAAGCTTTGTGCCTGGTTTCCGCTACTGGGGATGCTGGCGTTTTGGTTACCCAGGATCCCGCGACCACAAACCTAGCACGCATAATCAGCTTTTGGTTAATCCCAGTGCTGAGCGGATTGAGTTGGCAAATTCGGTAAAGCGTTCCTGTAAGGTGCGTTTTACACTGATACTGACCGAGCCCAGTACTGAGACACCCTCAACCCGGATAAAGTGCGTTTTGGCTTGCCCCGGGCCGCCGCTGCTGACGTTATTGCTGCTGGAAGAGGCGATATTGTTCACATCGCTAATTACTGCAACGTGTTCAGGTACCTTGATCGTGACGCTGCCCAGCCAGTTTTGCACTTTTATCGTTAGCTGCGTATGGTCAAACTGCGCTTCAGAAAAATCCAGCTCAACTGAGGATAGCGCGTTAATGATGGTCAGATGTTGTGGTACCCGCCAGGGGCCACTGCGCTCATCACTGCTTAATACTGAAACCAGACGATCGCAGTCGGTCGGCTCGCTTTGCTGGTGCGCCTGATTATGGCGACCCGGCGAGTTAAAATTTTGTGCCCACATAGCACGGTATTTGGCATCGGGTAATAAGGTAAGGTCAGCAACCTGTTCGGCCAAGAGCAAGTGATCATCAGAATTGGTGGCAATGTCCAGCCGCCGTTCAAAGGCTTGCTCGGAAATGACACCATGGCTGTAGTTCATAATCAGTTGATCAATGACTTCTTCCCTGATTTGAGCAACAGGCCGGTCTTGCAGTTTTACGCCTGTGGTATCAATTGCCATCTCGCTATCCTCTTGCTGGTTGCTGCCGGAGCCGGCACACAGTACTGATCGAATAGCTATCAGCATGGCCCAATTTTGTCAGTTAGCACAGCAAAAAATTGTAAGCGATTTTAACAGCCAGAAAACATCGGCTTTCTGGCTGTGGTCGATTACCGGGTAGTTCGCGCCTGTCAGGTAAGCTTTAGCGCCAGCGTTGCAACATGCTGCCCCTGAAAGCGCGCCATATTCAGTTCTTTTGGCGAGGGCGCGCGTTTCCCATCTGCCCCGGCTATACAGGCAGCTCCCAGTGGTGAGCCCCCTTTAAGCTCTGAAATATCGGCCAATTCCGGACAGCTGTAAGGCAAGCCAACGATAATCATGCCATGGTGCAATAGCGTGGTATGAAAGGACTGCACTGTGGTTTCGTTGCCACCACCGGTGCCGGTAGAGGTAAAAACGCTGCCAATTTTACCAATCAGTTTGCCTTGCGCCCAAAGCCCACCGGTTTGATCAAGGAAATTACGCATTTGCGAGGCCATATTACCGAAGCGGGTTGGGGTTCCGAAGATGATCGCATCGTAATCGGCCAGCTCAGCAGGCTTAGCTATTGCGGCTGCCTGATCCAGCTTCACACCGGCTGATTTCGCCACTTCGGGGGGCATCAGTTCCGCCACCCGCTTAATATCCACCTGCACGCCACTAACTTGTCGGGCGCCTTCGGCAACCGCATTCGCCATGGTCTCGACATGGCCGTATGATGAGTAGTACAGCACCAGTAGTTTTTTCATAAGATCCTCATAAGTATATATGGCATCCAGCAGTTTAAGGTTCTGCCACAGGCCGCTGTTATCACGCCTTTGGCGACCGGCGCCGTGCCGGTGACAGTCTGGGCAGGTGCAATGTCAGCAATAAGCTTAGCTGCAATAGCCACTGCTTGCCTTATGACTCTGCCAGTTGTTTGGCATGTAACACGGCATTTTTAATGGTCTCTTGCCAAAAACTGTCGGGCTGCGCTGCTGACTTACCCGGTTTCAGCGTCCAATTCAGGGTGTAATCAAGATAAACGCCGTCGTCTTCTTCAAAGATGGTATTAGTGACAAAGCCGCTATACACCTCATCCTGATAAGATTTAAAAATCACCGTCAGGGTTAGCGGTTCGGCCACAATCAGCTCTCTGATTACTTTGCCCTGTGCCGTCTCCATTTCCCGTTCAATGCAATTGGCACTGTGTTCCCGTAGTATTGCGACCCGGACTATCCCGGGTACATATTTGTCAGGACGCCGCATTTTATCGAGCATCATGTCCCAGAGTTTATTCGCACTTGCATGCACCTTTACCCGATAGTTCACTAATGGCATAGCGGCCTCCACTGTTGGTTCTGCTACTAAGCTTAGAGGGTGTGACCGCCTTACACTAGCGCGAGATCTGAAACAGCTGCGTTTCAAAATAGCGATAGGATAGGGGCATTTGCCCGGGCGTCCGCGGCAAACCCTGCTGTACGAAGTTTAGGAGCTGGTTTTGCGCTGTTGACTGAGCCAGACACTGCCCAGTACCACCACAATACCGAGGATTTGCAGTACCGACAGGGCTTGCCCCAGGATCAGCCAACCCAGCATTACGGCACTTAGCGGGCTTAAAAAACCCAAAGGTGCCACCAGATTGGGACTTAGCCGGGCAATGCCCCGAAACCAAATAATGTAGGTAAAGGCGGCACCCAGCAGCCCCAGATATAAAAAACCGGCGATATTGACCAATGTCAGGGGCGGCAGAGCTGGCTCGAAAAGCCATGCCGCAGGCACTAACAGAATGCCGCCAGCCGTGAGTTGCCAGCTGGTAAAGGTCAGGGTGCTGACCGCCGGTTGCCAGCGCCGGCTCAAGACAGTGCCCAAAGCCATGGCAACGGCACTGCCGATCCCGGCTGCAATGCCCACAGGATCGAGTTTAGCCGCCGGTGTCAGAATCAGCAGGGCGACCCCGAGCATGCCGGCCACGGCAGCGATTAGTGCGCTGGTGTGAATCTTGGTGCCCAGCAATCCTCTGGATAAGACGATAACAAACAAAAACTGCATTGCCCCCAGGGTTGCAGCCACGCCTCCGGGCAAGCGGTACGCCGCGATAAATAATAACCACCAGAACACTGAAAAATTCAGGGCGCCGAGCAGAAAAATCCGGCCCAGCCAGTGTCTGTCGGGAAGTTGCCGCACCAACAGTAACAGCAGGATACCGGCCGGTAAGGCCCTGAGCATTGACGTGGTAAGCGGGTAGCCCTGTGGCAACATCTCGGTGGTGATCAGATAAGTGCTGCCCCAGATCACTGGTGCCATGCCAGTGATCAGCACGTCACGGGCGTTGCTTTCACGGTTCATTAGTTAGTCCTGTGGCTATTATTGCGCTCAGATTATCCTGTTGTCTGCTGTGCCACTAGTACTAAAATTGGCCGGGCGCTGTTTCGTTTTTACACGCTATCCGTTACCGTCGTGGCTTGTTCCGCCGCGGAACGGCGATTTAAACGGCGAGCCAGAATAGTTGGCACTATAGCCTGTCTCTTGATCACAA